>JAZDLJ010000290.1:0-3747 GCA_043802115.1 bacterium
GGGGAATAAAGTAAAAAAGCTACTTTACTTCCGTTGGAAGTACAAGCTAAAAATCCTTATGACAAGTCAAACACAAATCACTATCTACGTTTCTTCTCCTCAAAAAAAACGACCGAAAAAACCTGGCTTTTTTCCCATCCTTATCATAATCATCAAAAGAATCATCATATCCTACCATACGATGACTTGATTTCCAGTCACTATGTGGATCATGGCAAGTAGCGCAGGTTATATTATTCTTATAATCTAAATGAAGATCTTCAGGGATATCCATATCTCTTGGAGGTCTCAAATCTACAGGATGAGATCTTCCTATATCATCTTTTGTATGACATTTATTCATACATAATTGAACAATATCATCATTAAATGAAACGGTAAGGTAATCATCTTTTTCACGATCAGGTTTTTTTTCGTGACAAGTCAAACAAGTCTTCTCATCAAGCATAAACTTATGAGGATTATCTTTATTTGCGGTTACCACTACATAAAAGCTAACATTAACTAATAAAATAACAAAAAAAAATAAGATAAATAAATAATATTTAGAAAAGGTTTTCAATTGCATCCAAAATCACCCTTTTCCCTTTTTAATAATTGGGCTAATGAACCAGGTTAAAGAATGCCTTTAATTCTCCTTATCTATTAAATATTCTATTCTCTTGAAATACTACAATTTAAAATATTTCAAGGTAGTGTTTAACACAGCATTAAGCTCGGCTAGATTCTCTATATCCTCACTTATCTCTGAAGAGACGGCTATCCCCTTTAATTTATCATCTATATTACCTATTGTCTTTGAGATCTCACTTGATTTGTCTTTTACTTCTCCTATCTTTTCTTTTAAATTATTAGTCATTTCTGAAAAGGCTATAGCCAATTGTTTTGTTTGATCATCTTTACGTAATTCCGTACGTACTGTTAAATCACCTTCACCAATTTTTTTTTGCATTACGTTCGAATCTATAGAGTGGCCCTGCTATTTTATGAGAAAAAATAATTGTAACAACGATTGTTGCTATTCCAATGATGCTGGTTGTTATTACACTTGTCAAAATTACAGTGGGTAAAATAATCTCTCTTGTTGACTTTAGTTGTGAATGAGCCTTTCCAAATTCTATTCCAAACTCTCTATAGGTCATTCTTAACAAAATAGTGCCTGAAATAATACTTCCTACAACCACCAGGGCTATAAAGAGGATTATGAATCTCATTTGGAAACGTCTTTTTATAAAATATTGAGTTCTCATTTCCTTTCCTCTTTTACCTACCAAACATTTTCCTATATTTTCAACTTAAGCCTCTAGTAAGTTTTGAATTTGTGCCTTATGAGGATGTTTAGTACCAGCATAAACCTTTAATTTTTTAGAAAGTTTTCTTCCGAGTTTATTTTTAGGAAGCATCCCCTTTACTGCATACGTAATAACAAGTTCTGGTTTTTGTTTTAATAATTTACCTAGGGTTGTTTCTTTAAGTCCACCAGGATAAAAACTATGCCTATAATATTTCTTTTGGGATATCTTCTTGCCCGTCACCATTACCTTTTCAGCATTAACTACTATTACATGATCGCCTAAATCAACATGGGGAGTAAATTTAGGATTATTTTTTCCCCTTAATATATTAGCTATTTTTGTAGCCAACCTTCCCAAAACAACACCTTGAGCATCTAGCACATACCACTTATTGCCTTTATGCTTCTCATTAGCCATAAACGTTTTCATCTATCAGCAACCTCCTTAACTATATATAAAATGAGCAAATGTTCAAATTCACAGTAATAATGAATTTTAAATTATATACTTATTAAAAAATATTGTCAAGAAGAAATCTCCCAGCAATCAGCAATTCTCATTTTAAAATTTATTGAACACGAATTTATTAATTTCACGAATAAACACAAATTAAACCACAAAGATAATCTGAAAAAATCTGAGAAAATAATGTCTCTTACTCTAAACATCATAGAAAAAAGTCAATAAAATGAAGAAAAAGTACATTTACTTATACGATCAGTTGATGACATACTACCAATACTTTTTTCACTAAGTGAGAGACCATAAAAACTTATAACATTTTGCTCGGGGCAAGGCTTGCCCTTTCCCCTATCTTAGGCAACCGTAGGGGTTAAAATCACTTCGGTTAGGAATGACACTTTAAAATTTCTAAAAGGTTAATTTAAAAAATTAAAATGCATACAAAACGAATAAAAATAAGAAGATATAGAAAGAAAAAAAATAATAATGTTCTTATAATAATCATCATTTCAATTTTATTAGGGATAACCATCTTAACCTACAGCCTAATAACCACTTCCAGCCCATTAAACAACAATTCCCTTAAAGTAAAAAATAAAAAAATTAGAGTAACCAGCGAATCTAATAAAGAAAATATCAAACAGTAAGAGAGGAGCTAATCATGATTAAAAAAGGAGCACTTGTAATTTTAGACGTTCAGAATGATTTCTTTCCTGGAGGGATATTAGCTACCCAAGATAGTGACAAAATAATTCACATCATTAATAAATACATAAAGATATCTTCTCACAAAAAGCTACCAATTTATCTCTCAAAAGATTGGCATCCTAAGCAAACAAAACACTTTAAGCGATTTGGTGGATATTGGCCTACCCATTGTATTAAAAATACCAAGGGGGCTGAATTTCATCCCAATTTGAAATTACCCGATAGTACCATTATTGTATCAAAGGGTATGGATCCCAATAAGCATAATTACCCCCTCTTAAATAGTATTGATTCGAATAAAAATACCTTGTTAGCCTTGTTACAGTCTCAAGACATACAAGATATCTTTATTGGAGGAATATTTACTGATCATTCTGATGAAATGTCAATATTTGATGCCTTAGATATTGGTTTTAATCTCTACTTATTTGTTGATGCTGTTAGGATTGTTAACATTAAACCCAAAAATCTAGAAACAACTATTAAACATTTATTAGAACGTGGCCTAAAAAGAATGGTGTTCGATAAATTCCTAAAGCTAATGAATCCAGAGACACCTCTTTACCAAAATCAGGAGTATATTTTAAATCATTTACCCTCAGATCATCTACCTCTTAGCGATTGAAAAGATCATGTTATGCTTCTATTGAATATGAACGAGAAGTTTTAAAGGGTCTAAAAGAGGCCTTTAAAAAGATCGCACCCACAAATAAAATCTACCATCACGATGCAAGGTGGGGTGATGGTAACGGTTATGCCCATGTATGGGCTGTCTTATTAAAGGCTTTGTTTACAGTCCCAATTATCAAGGGAAAACTAACGCCAAGATTACATTCTTTATTAATCCTACCTTTAGTTATTCCATCATAGAATTCATCCACAACTTCTTTAGTAACTATTAATTTATCTCTAAAATATCTTGATAGAATATTAAGTTCTTTAATTATAGCAAAATTTGAAAGAGCAGTATTATCGATCAACCATTTATTATCTTTTACCATCTTTTAACTGCCTCTACCTCTGCTTCAATATCATCTTCTGAGATTTACTGCTTCTAGTTTAGGTGATTAGTTACTCGACAGTGATAAGTTCTCTAACGCCCAGAAGCTAACTTATTGAAAAGATAAATCTTTGCAATAATAACCCGCAGAGGAAATTTTGCATCAACTTATCCTCTCCAATTTTCCCTACCAAACTGGTTGCTATTATTATCTCAAGAAGGTATAATTTACCTACCTTGCTTAACTTTATGAACTACTAATAGGCAGCAATTCTAATTTTG
>JAZDLJ010000338.1:0-11619 GCA_043802115.1 bacterium
CGAATTTTGGCAATTTTAGGGAAGCGAGCTTAGAAAATTCAAAAAGGCTACTCTAACGAACGAAACAAAGATTTCTGCAAACCCAATAAGAGAGCCTCTTAGAGAATCCCATCTAACTACACCAGTGCCTGAGTTTCCAAGCATAACACTTGCAAAGGTTATAAAATAAAAAAGCTATTTTATAACCTTTGCAAGTATAATAAAGAAGGAGGATAAGTATGTTTTGTAAAAATACTAGTTCTAATAAGCAGATTTTTTTCAAAGGGTTCATAATTGGAGGATTATTAGGTGGGATAGGAAGCCTTTTATTAATGACTAAAAGCGGTAAAAAGTTTTTAATAGAGATTAAAAAAAAAGGTGAGAATGCCTTAGGTGAATCAAAAAAGATGTATTCTGATTCTCGAGAACTTGCCAAGGCTATCCTTACGGAGGCGATAAGTAAGGCTGAAGAACTAAAACAAGAGGCTATCCAACATTTAACAGAGGCTCGACAAAAGGCAGAGAGTATCTTGTCGCGCACTGAAGAAAAAGTATCCTCCGCCAGTGAATCAGCTAAAGAATATACCGAGAGGACCAAAAAGGCAGTAGAAGCAGGTATTGAAGCAGCTAAGGATGAGCTGTCTAAAAAATAAGATGATGATAATTTGAGAGGGTAAGAAACTGATGAAAAATTAGAAGTTGAGAAAGAATGAAGATTAGAGGAGAAGGGTATCTATGATATTAACTATCAGTGTTACGGTTATTGCAATTACTTTATTAGTCTTGTCCATCTTTTTGATTCAACTTTTAATTCAGTTAAAAATGACCTCACAAGAGATCGAAAGACTACTAACCGTAGTTCGTATATACGTTATTCCAATAAGAAAAGATATAGAAGGCATTTTTGATCATGTAAATGTTATCTTAGACTCTGCAAATAAACAAGTAAATAAAATGGGAGAAGGGCTTTCGAATGTAAAAGAGATATCTTTTCAGGCAAGAGAAATAAGTGATGAACTAATTAAACTAGTTAAGGGAATTATGTATGGGGTTAAAATTTTTTTTAATACTCTCCATAAAGATTAGTATACTACTCCAAGTTAGGTTTTTCTGAGGTAATGCAAGTTAGTTTTGTAACTAGTTGTTTAGGCACAAAGGCACAAAGGAAAAAACTTAAAAAACTTTGTGCCTCAGTGCCTTAATCCAAATTCCGCAAAAGTCATACATAGTTTAAGGTCGCTAAAAAATAAAAGTCAACAAAAACAATCTGATATCAAATCAACCTAAAAATACAATCTCAATAAAAATAATAAGTTATATTCTTATTGTCTATTTGTAGTGTCTGTTTTTATATCTATTATTTTATTATTCTTGTTGCATTGCTGTTAATTTTTTGTTATAATATTATCTATTCATATTAATCTATTGAGAATATTAGGTAAACTTTTATAACAAGGTTCAGAGAGGTTCGAACTATGTTTTTTCGAGAAACTCATTCTAAAACTTCAAAAAACCTATTTTACAGTTACTTCAAAATTTTCGCACTCCCAAAGGTCCGCGACAACATGTTGTGGTTTCTTTAGGAACCAAGATTGATATTCCAGAGAATCTACGTGCGGCTGTAGCCAGTATAGTTGAGGAGCGTCTCAAGGGGCAAAATAATTTTCTATAGGTAAGGGAAAGGGATATAAGCTTACAGATAAAAACAGATGAAGGGACAAAGGCAAGTGATACCTTCCTGACAATAGTTCAGACAGCAAAAAAATTAGGGATCAATACCTATTTTTTATGGTATGGAATGGTTGATAAGGCTATAGAATATTTAAACAATCTGAACAGTGACTTAATAAAAAATAAAGAAGCCTTGGAAAGGCTTATGGGGTATATAAAACGAAATCGTGCTTATATCCCCTGTTATGCGGTAAGGAAAAAACTAGGCCTCCGTAATTCAAGTAATTTGGGTGAGAAGAGCAATGATCTCATTGTGGCCGATAGACAAAAGCACAATGGGATGAGTTGGTCTAAAAATGGATCAGTGGCACTTACTACCCTATCCGCGTTAAAAAGGAATAATGAGCATAAGAAGTGGTTTAGTGAGAATGATATTGAATTTAAGTTGGTGTCTTGATTTTTAATTGCACAGGTCGAAAGCTTTCTCTAATCTGAAGGTTTACAATATCTTTTCCCATTTGTTAGGTCTTTCATTTCTACAAATGAATAATCTTCATTTCCTTTAAGTAAAACTGTTGGATTGGTTATTATTGCATCAGAGAATCTATATTCTTTCCAATCTTTCATAAAACCTCATCAATTCGAAAATCTGCATTCGCATGTAATTTGGGAAAAATAAAAAAGCTACTTTCTCCAAATTACATGAGTCAGCCACTCGCTGAAATCCTCAATATACGTATAAACAATAGGAATAACAATCAGACTTAAGAAGGTGGAAGCTACTAAACCACCAATAAAGACGATCGCCATTGGCGCCCTGCTCTCTGCCCCCCATCCCATTCCTGTGGCAAGGGGAAGCATCCCAAAGATCGTGGTTAAGGTAGTCATTAGGATTGGTCGTAGACGTACTTGACAGGCTTCACTCATCGCTGCATCTCGCTCCATTCCCCTTTTCCGAAGGACAACTACATGGTCAAGGATAAGGATAGCAATATTCACTACATAGCCAACTAACATTACGATAGCCATGAGAGAAAAGATACTAAAATTTGTTCGAGTCAGAAAAAGGGCGCCCCAGACACCAATCATGGCTAACGGAAAGGTAAGCATAATTGAGAAGGGTTGGAGAAAGGATTCCATTAAGGCCGCCATAACAAGATAGGTTAGGATTATTGCTAACAGCATGGCTGAAAAAATTTCTCCAAATGATTCTTTCATCCTTTCTGCCTGGCCAGCAAAAAAAAGTCGATACTCGCTATTAAAAAGATGGGCTGTTTTAGCTTGCAATTTTTTAATCATATCAGCTAGGTTCGCCCCTTTTTTGAGATTGGCTGTTACAATAATAACCCGTTCTTTATCTTTACGGATAATTGAGGCTGGACCAGATGTCCTCTCTATCTGAGTTACTTGAGAAAGAGGGATATTACCTCTATCAGGTAAATTAATTTGAAAATCCTTTATTTGAGAGATATCATTTCTCTGTCGATTTGCCAATTTTATTCGAATATCATATTCCTTATCTCTTACCCTAAACTTTGAGGCTACTCTTCCCTCTACTGAGGTTCGCATTATTGAAGCCACCTCAGCAACAGAGAGTCCTAAATCCATAATTTTAATACGATCAGGAAAGATAGATATCTGAGGTTTTCCTGGTCGCCAGGTAGTATCATGGTCAATAGTCCCTGGAGTAGCGCTAAGAGTTTTCATAACCTCCTTGGATAATTCCTCTAACCGGACAAAGTCATTGCCTGAGATCTCCATCTGGAGTGCAGCTTCATTTCCCCCTACATCATGAGGAGCAAAGACACTGATGATAGCATCTGGGAACCCTTGTAATTGAGCTCTAATTTCATCTTGAATCTCAAAAACCGTTTTTTTTCGTTCATTTTTATCAGTAATTTTAAATAAAATTTCGCCCACATGAACCCCCTGGATATTTTTACCTAACACGCCATGCAGCTTACCAAGAGTAATATAACGATTTTTTACCTCTGGCCTTTTTTTGATAATCTGATCAATTTTTTCCAGAAGAGAACGGGTCTTTTCTAAAGGAGTCCCTGGTGGTAATTCTACTGAGGCTGAAATCTGGGCGTGATCAGCCGGGGTTAGGAATTCTCCACCAATAAAAGGAAGAAGACGAGTCCCCAGAAAAAACAGGACAAGGGAAATCAAAATAACAAGCCAACGTTTTCTTAAGGACTTACTTATCAGGTGTCCGTAAACATTAGCCAGCGCCTCGTATCCTCGATCCCAAAGCTGATAAAAGGGGAAAAGGAGACCTTTTTTATTGTTTTCTTTTTTAGGAGAAAGCACAGCATAAAGCATAGGGGTAAGAGAAAAAGAGATTACCAAGGAGACAATGGTTACAAAGATTGTTGTGAGTCCAAACTGTCTAAAAAATCGTCCCACAATTCCGCTCATATAAGCAATAGGCAAAAAAACCACCAGATTAGTCATAGTTGAAGCAGCTACAGCAAGGGCAATCTCATTTGTGCCTTCCTCCGCAGCCTGGGCAGCTGATAAATTTTTTTGACGATAATTGAAGATATTCTCCAGGACTACAATGGCGTTATCTATCAATACCCCAACTGCGAGACCCAGGGCCATCAAACTCATCATATTAAAAGTAAATCCAGCGAAACGAAGTAAGATAAAGGTTGCGATAATTGAGATAGGCATCGTTAGAGCAGCAATGATAGTTAATCTGAGATCGTGTAAAAAGACAAACAAGACCAGGGTAGTCAAAATAATCCCAATGATGATACTATCTTTTACATCATTAATAGAAGCTGTAATAAACTTGGCCTCATCATTAACTACCTCTAAGTTTATTCCTATAGGAAGGTTCTTTTTAACCTCTGCGACCCTTTTATAAAGAGCATTTACTACTGCCACTACGTTTGCATCAGCCCTCTTTTTTATGGACAATCCAACCCCTTCCTGACCATTAAAGATTGCCATAACTCGTTGTTCAGCATATGTATCAGAAACTGTGCATACATCAGTAAGAGGTATATTCATTCCTTTTGGGTTAGTCAAAAAAAGATTTCTGATCTGATCTACAGTGTCAAACTCACCTTTTAAACGAAGAGAATATTCTCTTCCCTTTTGGGTAATATGGCCACCAGGAACGTCTAAATTAGTTGTCTGGAGGGTAGTGATAAGATTGTCAAGGGTTAATTGACGGGCAAGGAGTTTATCCTGATCAACAGCTAAAAGAATTTCCCTCTTTTTCCCTCCTATAATTTCTACTGAGGCAACGCCTTCAGCCCTGGATAGCTTTTCCTTAATAACCTCGTCAGCCAGGGTATACAACTCAATTGAATTACGATTCCCAGCCAGAACTAGATCCATAACTGGTTTAGCATTGATATCAAATTTTTGGATTAAAGGGTCATCCGTATCATCTGGAAGTTCATTCTTGATCAAATCTATTTTTTCGCGGACATCCTGGGCGACCATATCAAGATTTTTACCCAATTCAAATTCAATAAAAATCATAGAGACATCTTCCATTGATGTCGAACTAATATGTTTTATGCCATCAATTTCGCTGACTACATCTTCTATCTTTTTAGAGATAAGGGTCTCGATATCTGAAGGGCTGGCCCCTTTATAGGTTGTAGTAACAGTAACGAAGGGAAAATCAACTGGCGGGTAAAGATCGATCCCAATCTTAGTCAGGGAGAAGATGCCAATGACTAAAAGGGCTAGATAAATTACTATGGTGGCTATAGGTCTTTTTACTGAAAAGGAGGTTAGGCTCATAATTTGTAATTATTACTCCAAAAAATTAAGATATTATTTCTTCAGGCCAAACAAATTCAATTTTATCGATAGCTTTAATCTTCATTACATTAACTCTCTATATTCGTAACTTCAACCAACTCATTCCCTGCCAGATCATTTTGTCCTTCGATAACCAGGAGTTCATCTCCCTGTAATCCTTGACTAATAATATACTTCTCCTCTGTTCCATATCCAACTACCACTGGCATCATTTGAGCCCGATTATTCTTAGCAATAAAAACTACCTTTTGGTTATCACGTTCTACTATAGCATAACTAGGAATAATCACTACCTGTTTAAAAACCTGGGCTATTATCTCTAGTTTTGCAAAAAGGCCAGGTTTAAGAATTTTTTCTGGATTAGGAAGCTTGCAAACAATCTCTAACGCACGATCCAACGGATCAATGGCTGGGTTAACCCGATCAATTGTAGTCTGAATTGGATTAGAAATCCCCTCTGGATATATCTTTACTGAGAGTCCCTCCTTAATTTCCTGGAGGTATTCAGAAGAAACCTTAGCCCTAAACTCAATTGGATCAATTTTCTCAAGGATTAAGATAGTCTTTGCAGGTTCTGCCATATCCCCTATATTCATATTTTTTTTGGTAACTACCCCTGAAAATGGGGCCTTTATTCGACTATCTTCTAACCGTTCCTGGGCAATAGCTAATGATTTTTCTCCGCTAACAAGAGAGGCCTGAATGATCTTCACCCCAGCTTGATTAACCTCAAGAGAGGCTTCAGCCATATCTAAAGCACTCTTGGCGTAATCGTATTTTTGTTGAGGTAGAGAATCATTATTGACTAATCGCTCTATCCGTTCTTTTTCCAATTTTTTCAAATTAAGGTCTGCTTGGCTGTGATTCACTGAGGCTTGATTAGCTACAAGACGAGCCTTTAATTCTTCTATAGCTGCCTCAGCCCGATTAATATCTAGTTGGAGTTGTGTATAATCAAGACAAACTAAGACCTCGTCTTTTTTTACTTGATCACCTTCATCAACTAAGATTTCCATGATTCTACCTGAAACCATGGGACTGATTACAGCCTTTTCATCAGAATAAAAAGTGCCTTTAGTAATAATTATCTTTGGCATATCTCCTCTCTGAACCTGCTGGATATTAACTGCTATCTGTTTTAGGTTAGGTAAAAATTCCTCAGCCTTGGCCTGATCATGACCAGGTTTATTACAAGCGGTCACTAAAAGACTAAATGGAACAAGCCAAAATGTAAAAAATAATATTTTCTTCATAATTTTCTCCTTTTTTAATTCACCATTCTGAATTCATCATTAACTACCACCTACTGCTAACAATAATCTCTGATTTGCAAGAATCTGTCCATATCGAGCGCTATTAAAATGATTCCTTGCCTGGGCTAACAGAGTCTGAGCATCAATAACATCAGTAGTAGTTGACATCGCTTCCTTATATAAATCATTAGTAATCCGAAGATTTTCCTCAGCTTGTTTTACCTCTTTTTGGGCAATCTCCAGATTTGTTCTAGCCTCTTTGATATCCAGACAGGCTACTTCTACTTCCTGATTTACTTGTGCCTTTAGTTGTTCATATTGAAGTTGATTTTGAACTAAATGACTCTTTGCCTGGGCAACCTGGGCAGTAATCCCAAAGCCGTTAAAAATTGGCATTGTAAGACGAATTCCCCCAGCCATATCATGTTCTCTTGCTTCGAATTTGTCAGCAGTATAATTCCAACTACCAAAGGCTGAAAGATTAGGGTATCGTCTTGATTGATAAGCCTTACGGATATTTTCTAAATAAGAGGCTTTTGCTAAAAAAACTTTGAGATCATTTCTTTTACCAATAGCCTCTTGCTGAAGTTCTTTTATATCCTTAATTGGCAGATCTTGTAATTCAACCTCCTGAAGT
The DNA here is from genome assembly GCA_043802115.1 of bacterium. Lineage (GTDB taxonomy): Bacteria > SZUA-182 > SZUA-182 > JAZDLJ01 > JAZDLJ01 > JAZDLJ01. Next base: position 7,330 of record JAZDLJ010000338.1, read on the forward strand.
TGATAATCCTGATCAAGATTAGTCCCTAGAAGGATTTTAAAGGCCGTCTGTAATTTTTGTTGTTCATTATTACCAGTTAAAAGGTCTCTCTGAACCCTATTCAAGGCCAATTCCGTTTTTAAGAGATCAGTCTTTGGAACCATCCCTTCATTATAAAAATTCTGGGCATTGCGAAGATGTTCCTGGGTATTCTTCTCTAATTCTTTAAGTACATCTAGTTGTTTTTGGGTGGTTAAAATCTTAAGGTAGGTTTCAGTAACCAGGAAAAACAATGTCTCTTGAAATCTGTCCCCACTAAGTCCTTCAACCTTTTGAAACTGCTTTGCCGCTTTAATCCCAGCCCATATCCCAAGATGAAAAAGGGTTTGATCGACAGAGATAGTAACCTGGGAATAATCACGATCTCTTAGGAGATTTTTGGGTTGGTCATTGATATTATAAGTTAAGGAAGAGTTAAGCTGGGGATAGGCCTTAGCCCTCGCCTCTGTACTCTTTTCTTTAGCAATCTGAAGATTCAGACGAAGGATTTTAAGGTCACGATTATTTATTATAGCTATTTTTTTAGCCTCTTCTAGGGACAAGGAGGAAATTTGGGCGAAAAGTGACGATCCACTGCCCATTTGAATAACAATTATTATGGCGATTAGTTTAAACCAGTTAAATTTCGTCTTTTTTTTCATGCTCTGATGTCCTAAAAATTCTGTACAATGAAGTTACCTTCTTAATAACAACATTAATAGATCGTTTAGATACTCCTCCCATAGAAAATTTTTATCAATATCTAAACGAAAGGCTATATTATTAACAGAATCTAATAAGACCCTTGCTATAACCTTCTTACAAATTAAAATCTGTCCCTCTTTTTGAACCGATTGTTCAAGTACACTAGTCAACAAATCTAATCTCTGTTCTCTGGTTAACTCCGACATCTTTAACACTGACTGCAACAAAGACGGGGGAAGGTTAGGTAAAAATATCTCTTCTTTTTTCTTTTGGATCTCCGAGATACTAAATATTAACATATTTGAAATCTTTTTTTCTAAAAGGCAATTAGTATGGACTATCCTAACCCATTCTTCGATCATCGTTTGATGATGTCTTTTAATAAGGGTTAAGAGGATATCTTCCTTACTATTAAAATGCAGGTAAACACTCCCCTTCCCTATCCCTGCTTCACGGGCAATCTCTTCAATAGTGGTCTTCTTGTAACCAAAACGCTTAAATAAATTGAGAGATGCTTCAAGAATAGTATTTTTAATTTGTCTATCCATTTTTGACTACTGGCCAGATTAGTTTTCTAGTCATAATACTAAATATTTTAACTTCTGTAAAGGATTTTTTTAAAAAAGATAAACATACCCAAAATTCAAAAAAACTGAATTTTGGTTATGTTTATAACGTCCTCAATACCTCTTCAATAGAGGTAACCCCTTTCAATACCTTCCTTAACCCTGCTTTCTTTAATGATCTCATACCCTTACTTACAGCTAAATTTTTTATTTGAGATGAATCTGCCCGAGTGATAATTAATTTTCGGATATCATTATCAACTATTAAAAGTTCATATACCCCAAGTCGCCCTTTATAGCCAGTATTAGCGCATTCCTTACAACCAACATTCTTATAGAGCTTGTAATCGATTATATCTTTTTTTTTTAATTTAAGGAGAGAGAGGGTTTCTCCTTCTGGGGTATACTCTTCTTTACAGTTATCACATAATTTACGAACTAATCTTTGAGCCATTATAGCAATTAAACTAGATGAAACCAAAAATGGTTCTATTCCCATATCAATTAATCTGGCAACAGCGCCGGATGAGTCGTTTGTATGCAAGGTGCTAAAGACAAGGTGGCCAGTCAGGGAGGCGTGAATAGCTATCTCTGCTGTCTCTGAATCCCTTATTTCTCCAACCATGATAATATCAGGGTCATGCCTCAAAATAGATCTTAACCCACTTGCAAAAGTTAAGCCTATCTTTGATTTCATCTCCATTTGTGCAATACCTCTAAGCTGGTATTCCACAGGATCTTCAACTGTTATAATATTTTTATCAATAGTGTTAATCTTGTTTAAAGCTGCATATAAGGTTGTAGTCTTGCCAGCCCCTGTTGGGCCTGTTACCAGAAAGATACCATTTGGGCTTTCAATAATATCATTAATCTTTTTATATTCCCTCTCATCTAATCCCAGTTGTTCCATATCAATCATTATGCTTTCTCTATCTAAGAGACGCATAACCGCTCGTTCTCCAAGTGAAGTTGGGATAATAGATACCCTGATATCAAAAAATTTATTACCTATCTTGACCCTAGTTATTCCATCCTGGGGTAATCTCTTCTCAGCTATATTTAATTTAGACATAATCTTTATACGGGAAATAATACTAGATTGGAACTTCCGTTCTAAATTTAAGATATTATAAAGGACACCGTCAATTCGTAACCGTACCCTTAATTCGTCATCTAAAGGTTCTACATGGATATCACTGGCTCTTTTGTGAACAGCCTCCATGAAAATATTATTAACTACCTGGATTATTGGCGCCTCATTAGCCATAGAAAGAAGATCTTGAGATTCTGCATCCAGATCTTCTACATTTATATCTTGATCAGAGAGATCTTTTAAGACCTCTTCAGCGCTATTAGTATTTTGTTGAGAATAAAATTTATTTATAAGAAATTCTATCTTTGATTCTTTACATAAGATTGGCCTGACTGGTCTATTAAAAAGTAATCTTAGATCGTCAAGGGGATGGAGGTCTAAGGCATTACAGGTTGCCACTAATATATCCTGACCTTCCATTTTAATAGGTAGGATTAAATATTTTTTTACAAAATTAAAAGGTAGATTTTTTAACAAGTCAGGGTCTATCTCTTCTTCTTTAAGATCAATATAAGGGATTTTGTGCTGTTTGCTCAGTGCCTTATATAATCTCTCCTCATCGATATACCCCATAGAGATAAGGAGCTTGCCAATCATCTCCTTTCTCTCTTTTTGGAGTTCCAGACATTCATCCGCCATCTCCTGGGTTAAGGAACCTTCTTCTATTAAAATTTCTGTGAGATATGGAATTTTTCTGTTGTCTTTATTTTTCATTTAGATATCCATTCACCTACTCACCTACTTTATTAGGTTGTGTATGTTGCCTGGTAATCTCGTCTAACTGAACAAGATCATTAATAATACGAGGGGTTATAAAGATTTGTAAGTTTGTCTTTTCAACCGAATCGCTAGAAATCTTGAATAAATAACCTAGTATAGGGATGCTCCCAAGACAAGGTACCTTTTTTTCCGTCTTAACCTTATCATCTTTAATTAACCCTCCAATAACAACTGTCTGTTTATCCCTTACTACAACTGTGGTCTTGGCCTGTCTCTTAGTGGTTGTTGGGGCATACTCTCCAGGTGCCCCTGGGATTAACTTTCTGATCTCCTGAAAGATCTCAAGCCGCACATAACCATCATCGTTAATATGTGGTGTAATCCGTAGAGTTATCCCTACATCTTTATAATCATAGGTATTATATGGAATATTATCCACCACACGTTGGCTGGTTTGAAAGGGAACGACTTGACCTACTATTATCTCAGCCTCTTCATTATCACTTGTCAGGATATGCGGAGTTGACAAGATGTTTACATTCTGGTCATTTTGATAGGCCTGAACAACTGCCGCAATATTTGGATAATTCACACCACCAATAGAGAGATAACCTTTGGTAAGCCCCATAAACATCCCGCTTAATGTCCCTGCCATGGCTGAGTCAATCTTACCAAAGTTTGTTCCCCCTGCGCCTCTAAAGCTTCCTTCCTGAGGCTCATCCAATAACCGCCATTCGGTCCCCAGGTCAATTGTTTTATCAAGACTGACTTCAGCGATTAAGGCCTCAACTAATATCTGGGGTCTTAAGATATCTAATTTTTCAATAATCTTTTTTAAGACCGCATAATCTTGAGGAGAAGCGGTGATAATCAAGGAATTTGTAGACTTGTCAGCCATTATATTACTTTTGCTTTCAAATACTGTGCTTCCTTCACCACCAGCAATACCTTGAGGTTTCTTTGAATTATTATTACTAATTAATCCAGTAAGTACCTTTGCGAGATCTTCAGCTTTAGCATTTTTAAGATAATAGACATTGATATCCTCGTTTCCTCGAGGAAGTTCTCTATCCAACTGGTTAATAAGATTAAGAATGGCTTCCATGGCTTCATTGGTAGCGACAACTATCAAAGAATTAGTCCGAGTATCAGGGATTATTTTAGAATCTTCTGGTTTAGAAGGAGATG
>JAZDLJ010000346.1:0-10012 GCA_043802115.1 bacterium
TAATAACATCACCAAAAAAGGGAAGATATTATTAAATATTTATGCTCCTGACACCTCCATCCATTATGGTGATGTTATTTTCTTTACTGGCAAATTAAAAAGACCAAGAGGATTCAGGAATCCTGGTCTGTTTAACTATGAGTTTTATCTCCAAAGGCAGGGGATATACGCCACTTGCAATCTTCAAGATAGTTCCGCCATAAAGTATCTTGACCAAAAAGGCAACCAACTCTTGTCTATCCCATTTAGGCTAAGAGAATATCTAGCTAATAAAATAAGTGTCTCCTATCCCCCAGAGGTCGTCTCCCTTTTAAATGGTCTGGTCTTAGGTCTAAAAGGAGGTATAAACAAATCAACAGAAGAATCTTTTCAAAAAGCAGGGCTAATGCATTTATTAGCAATATCAGGCTTTCACCTAGGAATTATAGCTGTAAGTTTTTTTTTATTCATAAAGATAATCTTTCTTATCCTACCTCATAATATACTTATAGTTATTACTGATTTTATTAACATAAAAAAGTTATCTTCTCTCTTCATTATTTTTATAGTGATCTTTTATACCCTCCTCACTGGATATAGATATTCCAGCATAAAGGCAGCTATCCTGATCATAACCTATTTAATTGCTACAATACTTGAATTTCAGGAAGATATATACAATATCCTTGTCCTGGCAGCCTTTATCATATTATTATGGAAGCCAGCCTCCTTATTTGATGTAGACGTCCAGTTATCTTTTATGGCTACTTTCTTAGTTATTTATGTCTGCAAACTTCTTAAGAAAAAAAATAGAAGAGAGCACAATTTAGATCATGCTGTTAATAAAGGCTATAGCTTAAAATCGATCGGAACTAAACTGTATTATTTATTTATCATCTCCTCCTTCCTCATTCTAGGTATGGCTCCTCTTGTAAGTTTCTATTTTTACTATTTATCTATAGCAGGTTTTATCTCGAACCTAATCGCCATTCCTTTAACTTATATAATAATTAATCTTACCCTTGTAAGTAGTTCCTTATCTATAATAAGTAAGAATATAGCCCTTCCTTTTCTATATCTTAACCGCATCTTTTCAAAAACCTTATTGTTCTTAGTTAATTTTTTTGCTAAACTTCCATATTCATCCTTTTATACCTTTAAACCAAGTTTTTTTGAATTAGTCCTGATCTACCTCTTCCTCTTCTTTCTTTTCACTAATTATCTTAGCAAAAGAAAAAAAATATCAATCCTCCTGGCTACTATTTCTATATTCTTAATTGACTTATACATAACCACAGCTAAAAGCCCCTATCTAAAGGCTAATTTTCTGGATGTAGGTCAAGGTGATGCAAGTTTAATTGAACTCCCTAATAGGAGCAATCTCTTAATAGATGGAGGTGGAATTTATAAGGATAGTTTTGATATGGCCGAGAATATTATCATCCCTTATCTCTGTTCAAAAAAGATGTTAAGGGTAGATAATCTAATCTTATCCCATCCTGAATCTGATCATATTTATGGACTACTTTCATTAGTTAAAAAATTCAAGGTAAAGCGAGTTATTGATATCCAACGACCTTTTTCTCCACCCTTATATGAAAAATTTCTTAGGGTTATAAAAGAAAAAAAAATAGAACATTATCTTATTAAGGCAGGTGATGAATTGTTTTTGGATAAAGATGTAACTATAAAATTAATTTATCCCCAACAGGAGCTGAATATCCTGGATAAAAGCAACAAGTGGTTTAATAAGGTAAATAACCAATCTCTGGTTTTAAAGCTAACTTATAATGATGTTAGTTTTCTTTATCCTGGTGATATTGAGGCTAAGGCCGAAAGATTTATTGTTGAAGCAAACCCATTTCATCTGTTAGATAGCACGATCTTAAAGGTTCCTCATCATGGTAGCAAGACCTCTAGTTCAATTGAGTTTATAGAGGCCGTCCAACCACGTCTTGCCATAGTTTCTGCTGGTTATAATAATCAGTTCAATCTTCCTAATAAAGAAGTTTTGAAGAGGTATCAAAAAAAAGAGGTTCAAATTTACCAAACTAATGACGATGGGGCAATCATTATTGAAACCAATGGGAGAGATTACTGGGGCGAGACATGGTCTGGGAGGTAATGAAAAAAGTTATTTAAGTCAAAACCTGGTGGACTTTGCTAAGAAGCAGAAATTTTAATTTTGTTTTTTTTAAGCTAAATGCACCTCCAACATGCCTCAAGTAAATTAAGCAAAGATGAAGAAGGGTCTCTAGGGGGAAACATCAAGTATTTACGGGCTCTGCACTCTTAATTTAGTTACGATAAGCAGAAAGGAAAACGAAAGAATACCCCTCAGAATCACACTCAGATGAACCATCCCTACTTTTTGAATTATCTCAGTGTGCTTTAATTTCAATACCATCTATATCTTAATATCTATAAATCTCCCCTCTTCATTCTTAATTGAATTTTCTAAAGAGATATCATCATCCAAAGGTATACCAGCTTCTTCCTTTTCATTTTGTTTTTTCTCCACCTCTCTTTTACCCCTCTTTTTCCTGTCTTCTCGATCACCTTTTATCCTAGCCTCTTCTTTTTGTTTAGTTTTCTCAATCTGTTCTTGTTTTATCACCGCTTCTTTTTCTGATTCATTAGCTATCTGGTTTTGAGTCAGCTCACCATGCTGTTGAGTATTTTGTTGAATCTTTTCCACCATCGTTGTCTTTGAAATCAATTGTTGCATATCTACTGGTCTTACCATAAATCAATTATCAATTATCAATTATCAATTATCAATTAAAAAAAATATATTTTTATTGATAACTGTTCACTGATATCTGATCTCTTAATCCTCCGTATACAAATCTCTTAATTTACTCCTTAATCTAATAACCGCTTTAGTGTGAAGCTGACATATCCTCGACTCAGTCACATTTATAACCTGTCCAATCTCTTTCATGGTTAATTCATCATAATAGTAAAGAGAAATGACTAATTTCTCCTTTAATGGCAATTCCTCAATAACCCTTGCCGTTCTCTCTTTTATTTCTTCTAATCTACAAGATAAAAGCGGGTCGTTAGAACTATCTCTGGGACTCATAAGACAATCAAGAAGGGCATTTCCATCTCCCTTTCCTTCCGTATTCCACAATTCATCCAGGCTAAATAGGACTGTACCTCTTGCCTGTTCTACTATCTCCTGTAATTCTTCAATCCTAATTCCCATAGCTTGAGCTATCTCTTCATCTTCTGCTGGTCTACCTAATTTTGCTTCTAAGTCTCTATATAGCTTCTCTAATTTTCTTACTTTTTGTCTTACAGACCGTGGCACCCAATCAAGTGATCTTAGTTCATCTAAAATTGCACCTCTAATCCGAGATTCTGCATAGGTATTAAATTTTACTCCGCGTTTGGTATCAAATTTATTAACTGCATCTATCAACCCTATAATACCAGCGTTTATAAGATCTTCTATATCTACCTGTGGAGGAAGACGCATAGCTATACGATAGGCAATGTGTTTTACTAAATAGGCATACTGTAAGATAATCTTATCTTTTACTCTATCGTTGAGCTCTAATCTACCTTCTTCCCATTCTATTAAAAGAGTATCCAAAATGTAATCTCCCTTCTTAAAATAGTGACAGTGTCAGTGATTAGTGTCAGTAAAAGATGTCTCATCTAACTGACACAGACACTAATCACTGACACTACTTTTTCACCAAACTTAATGCTCGCCTCCAGAATACAGCAAGACTACTATTGCTACAATCTTTGTTTATATTATCCTCTTGAAAAAGGTTTGAAGCAATAGAAAAAAAGCATCTACTTGCCTCTGACCTCGGATATAGGTTAACAATAGGTTGTTGTTTCATTACAGATCGAGGAAGATTGCCGTCCAGAGTTACATAGCCAAGATATTCAAGCTCAACATTTAAGAATCTTTTAACAATCATATTTAGCTTTTTAAAGACCCCTTCCCCCTCAACTTTATCTGTTACCATATTTACAAGTAGTCTTATTTTAGGTCTATTATTACTTTTAGAGATTAATTTTATTACTGCATAAGCATCTGTTAAAGAAGTTGGTTCAGGCGTTGTAACAATAATTGCTTCAGGGGCAGCTAAGACAAAACCCAAAACATTTGCTGAAATCCCCGCCCCTGTATCTATTAAAAAATAATCATCTAACTTACCAGGCATTTTTAATTGTTCTATAAGCCTTTTCCGTTGATTATTGTCTAAGTCAACCAATTCCTGAATACCAGAACTTGCAGGTATAACACTTAGTCCATCATTAACCTTAACCATAATATCTGCTACTGACTTGTTGTCAAAGATAACATCTTTTAGGTTAAATTTTGGGGTTATCCCTAAGATAATATCAATATTGGCTAGTCCAAGATCAGCATCCAGTATACATACCGATCGACCCAATTTATTAAAACTATAGGCTAAGTTAACAACAAGGTTGGTCTTACCTACACCACCCTTACCACTTGTAATAGCTATTACCCTCGACCCTTTAGCCATTTTAATATCTGTCTCCCTTTTATCACTAAAAGAGGATATCCCTCCCTGGCTATCTTTTTTCCTCTTTTGAACTATTTCTCTTAGACGGTGTGCCTGATCCATTTTAAATTAAATGATGAAGGATGAAATCATTTTAATGTATTGGAATATACCAACTGTCCTAACCTACTTGAATTGGCTATTTCAATATCATCTGGTACGCCTTGCCCCGTAGTAAAATAAGAGAGGGGCTTTTTAAGCCATCTATACGTATTTATTATTACCCCAAAATTCACAGCCTCATCTAGCTTAGTAAATATTAATTTATCAATCTGGACTTTTTCATAATTTTTAGCAATGTTATACAAGGTTTTGTTACTAGTTGTTGTACTTATCACTAGATGTACTTCTATAGCTACCTCATTTCTTAATAAAGCAAACATCTCTTGCATCTTCTCTTTGTCTTGTTGTTTATGCCCTGCTGTATCAATAAGGATTAACTCCTTGTCCTTATGTTTTTGGACGGCTTGCCTTAATTCTAAAGATGAAGTAATTACCTCTAATGGTATCTCTAATATCTTGGCGTATGTCTTTATTTGTTCAATCGCAGCAATTCTATAAGTATCAAAAGTAAACAAGGTCACGCTCTTGTTACTTTCCAAATTATAGTTTGCGGCTAATTTAGCCACTGTTGTAGTTTTACCAACACCGGTTGGCCCTACAAGAGCAACTATCTTAGTCTGCCTGGCACTCATCTTTATCTGACCCGAAAATTCCATATATTCATTAAGCGCTATCTGAACCCTCTCCCTTATCTTATTCTTTTCAAAGTATCGATCACCCTTTTCATAATAACTCCTTACCAGTTTAGTCAGCTCTACAGATGCTACTTCTTCTATATCATGATTTCGTAGTTGTTGGTATAAATCTATCAAAAAATCGTTTTGTGTCTCTAAAAAATTTTCTTCCTCTTTTTTCTCTTCTTTTTTTATAGTCTTAAGTAATTCTTTAATCTCTTGCAATTCATTATAAAAATCTAGATATTGAACTTTAGATTCAGGTTGAGGTGGGGATTGAGGCGGGGGCGGGGGTGGGGGTTGGGGACGAGGTTGGAGGCGAGGTCTTACCTCCTCAATTTCTAAATTATTTTCAGAAATAGCTGTAACTTCTACCCCTTGCCTCCCAAAGAGTCCATATAATCCTTCTTTTTTTTCAATCTTTCTTGTTGATAAGATTAAAGCATTTTCTCCAAGATCAGCTCTAACCTTTCTTATTGCCTCTTGCATATCTCCAGCCTCGTACCTTTTAACCTTCATTTACTAAACTCACCCCCCCTAACGGCTCTATTTCAATATTATTGGGAATCTCATTATGGGACAAAATAGTTATATTGGGTATAAATCTATCTGTAAACCTTTTTAAATGAACCCTTATACCTGGAGAACATAAAATAACAGGTTGATAACCTCTGATTGTAACCTTTTCTACAGCTTTTTCAATACTTTTTAATATCTTCTTTGCTAAATTAGGTTCTAAGGCTAAATAGGAGCCTTGATCTGTCCTTTCTAGCGAGTTAGCAATCTTCTGATCCAAACCAGGGTCTAATGTCACCAAAGACAATTTACCCTCCTGATTCTGATATTGTTTACAGATCGATCTGGCTAACCCCTGTCTTACATATTCTGTTAAAAGATCGTGATCTTTTATGATAGTCGCGTAATCAGCAAGCACCTCAAGTATAGTAGGAAGATCCCTTATGGAAACCCTTTCTTTTAGCAAATTCTGCAAGATCTTTTGCACCCCCCCTACAGTCATAACATTTGGCACTAACTCTTCAACAACCTTTGGTTGCGTCTCTGTTACATTTTTTAATAAATTTTGGACATCTTGTCTAGTAAGCAATTCTGCAGCAAAACTTTTAATAATCTCTGTTAAATGGGTTGCGATCACAGTAATAGCATCTACAACAGTATATCCTAGCGTCTGAGCTTTTTCTTTTTGAGCGTTAGTGATCCATAAGGCATTTAAGCCAAAGGCTGGCTCCTTTGTCTGGATACCATCTATCTTTTCAGATACCATACCTGGGTTTATAGCTAAAATCCTATCGGATAACAATTCACCCTTAGCTATCTCTGTACCCTTGAGGATAAAGTTATATTCATTAGGTTTTAATTGTAAATTATCTCTAATTCGGATAGGTGGTACTATTAATCCAATATCAAGGGCTATTTGCCTCCTAATAGATTTAATCCTCTCTAGCAAGACTCCTCCCTGTTTGGCATCTACCATAGATATTAAATTATAGCCCACTTCAATCTCCATAGTATCAATAGGTAAAAGGCCTTCTATCTTCTCTTTACCCTCTTGTTGTGCCTGCCTCGCCTGAACCTCTTCCTTCTTTTTTTTGTCTATTATATTCTCCTTTTGAGCATTAGTAATAATATATGATGCAACGCCAGTTACCGTAGCTAAAAAGAAAAAAGGTATCTTTGGTAAACCTGGAATAATTGCAAAAAAGGCTAGTACCACTGCAGTAATACCCAAGGCCTTAGGTTGGATAAGTAGCTGTTTACTTACATCCTTCCCTAAATTAGATTCAGAGGCAGCCCTGGTAACAATTATACCTGCTGCTGTTGAGATAATTAGGGCCGGTATTTGAGCAACCAGGCCATCCCCAATAGTCATTACCATATACTGCTTGGCTGCCTGGGCTAAATCCATCCTAAACTTAAAGACCCCTATAGCAAATCCTCCTAGAATATTTACCAGGGTTATTATAATCCCTGCGATTGCATCACCTGTTACAAATTTACTCGCACCATCCATAGCCCCATAAAAATCTGCCTCTGCCTCGATCTTCTTTCTTCTGGCCCGTGCCTCTGTTTCATTAATCAATCCAGCATTTAGATCTGCATCAATACTCATCTGTTTACCTGGCATTGCATCAAGGGTAAATCTTGCTGCTACCTCAGCTATCCTCCCTGCTCCTTTTGTAATAACTACAAAATTAATAACAACCAAAATTATAAAAATTACAGCACCAACTACATAATCTCCCCCAACAACAAATGCCCCAAAGGCATTGATCACCTGACCAGCAGCCTCCAGACCTTCATTACCGCGTAAAAGAATCAAACGAGTAGAGGCAACATTCAAGGAGAGTCTAAAAAGGGTAACTATCAACAACAGGGACGGAAAGACAGAAAACTCTAATGGTTCTACATTATACATAGCCACCAACATAATTACTATTGAGATAGTTATACTAAAGGATAAAAATAGGTCTAGTAATACAGGCGGTATTGGTAAGATCATTACAATTAATACGCCTATTACTGATATTGCTACAACAATGTCTGTCTGTTTTGCCCATTCAGGTAATTTTATCATTACGCTCCTCCAACCCCAACTCCCTCTCTTTTTCCCTTTAACTTATACACATAAGCCAATATCTCTGCCACAGCTCTATATAAATCAGGAGGAATCTCCTGGCCTATCTCTGTCATTTTATATAAAGCCTGGGCTAGGGGTTTATCTTCTATAATCGGGATATTATTCTTCGAGGCAATCTCTTTAATATGCTCTGCAATTAGCCTGATACCTTTTGCTACAACCCTTGGAGCTTTCATCTCGGATGGATTATATCTCAAAGCCACTGCAATATGAGTTGGATTAGTAATAACTACATTTGCCTTAGGAATCTCACTCATCATCCTTTTTCTGGCCATCTGACGTTGAATACTCCTAATCCGACTCTTGATCATTGGATTACCTTCTGTCTGTTTAAATTCATCTTTAAGCTCTTGTTTGCTCATTTTAAGACTCTCCTCAAATTCCCAACGCTGGTAACCATAATCTAATATCGCCAAAAAGATCAGGACAATCGCAGTATTAAAAAATAATCTACTAGAAACTTTAGCGCCATAGGTAACAATTGCCATTGGACTTGCATCAACAAGCGAAGGTAGATTAAAAAATTCAGTCTTAATGACCTTATAGCCGACATACCCAATAATTATTATCTTAAGTGTATTCTTAAAAAGCTCAATAATTGTCCTTTTTGATATAAATATATTCTTGAAGCCCTTTATTGGATTAAGTTTGTTTAGGTTTGGCGTTAACGGCTCCAAAGTAAATATCCATCCTCCTTGAATTACATTAGAAATTAATGCCACTGCTAAGAGGATAATAAAAAAAGGACCGAGTATCTTTAAAGTATCAGTTATCAAACTAATAAAGAATACATAAAAATTGGCAGGACTAATATTAAAAGAGCTTATGTAGATAAAATTCCTTCTAATAACAGCTTCTAACCGGACTATCCACGACTGTCCAAAGAAATAAAGGAATAACAGACTTGCTAGCAGGACAGCAACTGAAGATATCTCTTTACTCCTTGCTACTTGGCCTTTTTCCCTTGCCTCTTTACGACGTTTAGGAGTTGCTTTTTCGGTTTTTTCTTGACTACCTTTATCGGGCATAGTACTTAGATCAACTTAATTATCAAAAAAATAGCGCCTTGCAATTGCAAAAACGACTTTTTTAAGACTACTAAAAAAAAATAGGAGGATAATCCAAGGGCTATTAAACCAACTGCTATCTGGATAGGAAATCCAACAAAAAAAACATTTATTTGTGGTACGGTTCTTGCTACAATCCCCATAGCTAAATTAATAAGAATAGCAACAACAATCACCGGAGCACTTAACTTAATCGCAATTAAAAATATATCACCTGACATCTTTAGGATAACGTGTAATAGATTATCAGATAACTTGATATTCAGAGGTGACACAAGTTCAAAACTCCTGACAATCGCCTGTAAAAACCAATGATGTCCATTTATAGCTAAAAAAATTAAGATTGCTAATAAATCTTCAAATACTCCAATAATAGATATCTGTTCCATACCCTGAGGATCTATAATATTTACAATACCAAATCCCACTTGCATACCAATAAACTGCCCAGAAAGCTGAACAGCAGCAAAGATCGTTTTTGCTGCCCAACCTAGGATCATCCCTATCCCAAGTTCCTTTAAAATAATTAAGGTATAAAAAAAGATATCAGATGAGAAATTAACATCTATATAACTCCTTATAATTGGATAAAGAACCAGGCTGAGTAACAAAGATAGACCTATTTTAACTTTAACTGGTATATTTTTATGGCCAAGGATTGGTGCAAAGAGTATAATACCTCCTATTCGAGTTAAAATCAAAAGGAATAATTTGAAATGATGGGGAGATATGTTAAAGAAGTTAGGCATAAAGGGAGTGAACCTATCTCAAAATTCAGTTTTTTTGAATTTTGAGATAGGTTTTTTTGTTAAGAGTAAAAAAACTTAATTCTTCATTATACTACTCCAAGTTAGGTTTTTCCTAGCATGATTTTTACATGCGTTTGTAGAAATTTTGCTGGAGAGAGTTATTTAGTAGTCTTTTTGTAAATTTTCTTAGCGCAGCTTCCCGTTAAAAATTGCCCATGTTTGAGCGAAGCGAGTTAGGCAATTTAGGGAAGCAAGCTTAGAAAATTCA
>JAZDLJ010000347.1:0-7634 GCA_043802115.1 bacterium
AGGGAAGACAAAAATTTTGTTGGAGAGAGTTATCAGGAGACTTTTTGTAAATTTTCTTAGCGCAGTTTCACGTAAAAAATTACCATTGTTTGAGCGTAGCGAGTTTTGGTAATTTAGGGAAGCAAGCTTAGAAAATTCAAAAAGACTCCGCTAACGAACGAAACAAAGATTTTGGTCTTATCCTCCTGTTTTAATAAAAGATTATTTTGGAAAGATGTCTATTGATTTAGAACTATAACTATGCTATATTTCAAAGATTATGTATAAAAAAATTATACTCAACTCCGATTTTTAACCACTAAACTAATTTGAGGTCATGGAAAAGGAAATTATTAATCTGCTTAAATTAGTTAGCAATACCACTGATGCTCATACCTCTGTAATATTTGTAGCCAATTCCCATGATAAAATCTTAAAGTTAAAAGGTATTTACTCTTTAAGCAATAATATTAATGAAAATATTACCATCCCTTTTGGAGAAGGTCTTATTGGTTGGGTAGCAAATCACAAAGAAGCGATTAACGCCTCTGAATTTAAACGTGATGCAACTACCTTACAGTTTTATACAGAAAATGAAGATGTTAAATCTTTTCTGGCAGTACCTATCCTTAAGCAAGACGAACTAAAAGGGGTATTGTGTATTGATAGTAAACAAAGATATGTTTTTACTAATAAAGATCAGAAAATTTTAATTGGATTTGCAGATCAGTTTGCCAATTTACTTTCTGATCAAGAGGTTAGAAGTAAAGTCTTAGGTTTAGATGATATCTATAATTTATTTAAACCCCTTCTTACCTTAACTAGGTTAGAAGATATATTTAATAATACAATTGAGATATCTCAAAAAGTACTAAATTTTGATACCTGTTCCCTTTCTTTATTAAACTCAACTGGTAATGCCTTAGAAATAAAAGTTGCTCGTGGTTACCATCGAGAATTTATAGGTAAAATACAGCAGTCATTTTCTCATGGTCTTGCTGGCTGGGTTGTCCGTAATAAATCTTTTTTACTCATTCCGGATCTAAAACGTGACCCTACAAAGACATTTATATTTGACCAGGACGAACCTAAATTAAATATGAAATCCTTTTTAGGTGTCCCTTTAATGATGGAAGACAATGTAATTGGAGTATTAAATTATACCTCAGACAGTGCCTATGGTTTTGACCAGACCCAGGCTAATATAATCCACCTCCTTGCAAATCAGATATCTCCGTTGATCCTTAATCTAAAGCTTAAACAAAAAATTCAACATATGGTATATACAGATAATCTGACTGGGGTAGGGAATCATAGTTTTTTTCATGAACGTTTATCTGTGGAACTCAGAGATACCCCAAAAGATAAATCTGTCTCTCTTTTATTAATAGATGTGGATGATTTTTCAAAAATAAATAATCTCCATACCTATAAAGTAGGAGATTCTATCCTAAAAAAACTTACAACTATCTTTATAAAATTAGTTCGGGAAATAGATATTGTTGCCAGATATGGAGAAGATAGATTTGCTATCCTATTAATAGATACTTCAATCAAAGATGCTGAAAAGGTAGCAGAAAAAATAAGGGTAACCGTAGAACACACAATATTTGTAATCCATGGTCAAGAGGTACACCTGAGCATTAGTCTTGGCATTTCTACTTTTCATCAGGACAGCCATAGTAAGGAAGAACTGATAGAACATGCCCAAAGGTCTTTATGGTATTGTAAAAATAACGGTAAAAATATGATGTTTTTATATAATAATTTTGGGTCAACTCCCAATGAGTAGAAAGCAGCTTTTTTACTTTCTACTCATTGGGAGTTGACCTTATAATTAAGCAGATGTTTGCTCCGCTCTACAAACATTGCTTATTATACTACTCCAAGTTAGGTTTTTCCAAGTGATTGTGTTAGTTCAAACCAGTATGTTCAGGCGCTGAGGCACAAAGTTTTTTTAAGGTTTTTTTTGTTTTTTTCCTCTGTGCCTTTACTACTTTGTGCTTTAACAGTTAGTTACAGAATTAACATACATTATTTTAGAAAAACCTAACTTGGAGTACTATATTTCGTTAGTTGCATATTTATTACCCCTACAACATCACTTATTATAACTACCAAGAAGTCTGAACATAAAAGTAGGATTGCCCAAAATAAAAAGGCAAGCCTTGCCCTTACAAATAAATTTGAAAATAATATAAAAAAATTTTCTGATTATATTTGGTTTAGGAACTACTCCCCTAAACCAAATATAATCAGAAAGTTGAGGCCAATACTATGATCATAGATAATTTTTTTGGTTTATTTTCACGAGATTTAGGGATTGATTTAGGAACGGCAAATACGTTGGTTTATGTTAAAAATAAAGGAGTTGTCTTAAATGAACCTTCTGTTGTAGCTATAGAAAAAAACACTCGTGAAGTTCTAGCTGTCGGAAGAGAGGCAAAGGTAATGTTAGGTCGTACACCTGAAAATATTGAGGCTATTCGACCTATGAAGGATGGGGTAATTGCTGATTTTGAAGTTACTAAATTAATGATCAGTCACTTCATTAAAAAGGTTCATAATAGAAATAGGTTGGTCCGTCCTAAAAGTATCATAGGAGTACCCTCCGGCATTACTCAGGTTGAAAAAAGGGCAGTAATAGATTCTGCATATCAATCTGGTGTTCGTGTAAATGCTGTTTATTTAGTTGAAGAACCAATGGCTGCTTCAATTGGAGCTGGACTTCCTATCGAAGAACCTACAGGCAATATGATTGTTGATATTGGCGGAGGGACAACTGAGGTCGCAGTAATTTCAATGGCTGGGATTGTCTACAGTAGATCAGTGAGAATCGCTGGCGATGAGATGGATGAATCGATTGTCCAATATATTCGCAGAAAGCATAATTTAGTAATTGGAGCAAATACAGCAGAACAAGTAAAGTTTAAAATTGGGTCTGCTTTTCCATTGGAAAAGAAGGAAAGTTGTGAAATAAAGGGGAGGGATGTCTCTACTGGGATACCTAATACAATAACTGTTACCGATAGTGAAATTCGTGAAGCTATTAGTGAGCCAGTAAAAGCTATTATAGATGCGATCAGAGTAGCCCTGGAACGTACTCCTCCCGAATTAGCCTCAGATATTGTTGACAAAGGAATTGTCCTGACAGGAGGAGGAGCATTGCTAAGATCATTAGATAAATCAATTAATTTAGAGACTAAACTTCCTGTTATTATTCCTGACGATCCACTATTGTGTGTAGTCCTTGGGACAGGTTATTTAATTGAAAATTTGGAGCTACTTAAGAAAGTGGCGATTAACTAACATCAGCAACAAAGAGAAAGTAGTTTTTTTACTTTCTCTTTGTTGCTGATGTTAGTTTTTTTTGAATCTGCTAAGAAAGGAATGCGCAATGAACCGAAAAGAAATTGAAGCGCAAGCAAAAAGACTTGCGAAAGAGAATAAAAAGAGCGATCCTCAAATAGTAAAAATCTACTGGTTTCCAAATGATACCGAAGTCAGACTTGTTGAAATTGAAGATGATTTCATCACATCTGCTAGTGGTATTGTTGAACCATTTTACTTTGATGCCTCGCCCGAAGACAATTTACCTGCACCTTCTGGGCTTGCGATTATTCGATGCGATGAGTATAAAAAACTGTCACTTCCAAAAGATTGGGGAAATTGGGATGATGCTCAGGAACTGGAGATATTGGTAGAGGATATTGTAACTTTAAATGAAGCAGTTAGCGTGAAATTGGGATGATGCCCAAGAATTGGAGATAGGCACTGGAATGATAATCAAACGAACTAAAAAAAAATTTCCACTTCCATTCCTGGTATTTTTCTCACTTACATTCCTTTTCATTCAAGGGTGTACCTTACCCAAAAAAGAAAATACAGCAGATAATCATTACAACGAAGTGGGTAAGTTTAAAAAACAAGCTTGCTCACTTCGTTGTAATGATTATCTGCTAATTTCCTCTCCTTTATTTACCTTTGAACCATTACCTCTAAAAGGTAAACCGTTTGATAACCTGGTTACTTCTAAACCAGAGGGACAATCTCTGATCATGATTGATCCAGGACATGGAGGAGAAGATTTTGGAGGAAAAGGACAAGGTGGAAGTTTAGAAAAAAAAGTTGTCTTTGAGATTGCTCAAAAATTGGTAAGTATTATTAATAAAAATCCCAAAATGAGGGCTATCCTTAGTCGGGAAGCAGATTACTATATCTCGTTAAGAGATCGGATTGAGATAGCCAAAAACAACCAGGCTGATTTCTTGATTAGTATTCACGCCAATGCCTATGAAGATAATAAGGCTCATGGAACAAGTGTATATTGTTTAACAACAAATGGAAGTAGTGATGATTTTTCTGAATTGCTGGCGGAGAAAGAAAATGCCTCTGAGATTCTTGATGCCTTTTCATTAAAAGAAAATGAATTATTAACTAATGTCTTAACAGATCTGGTAAATGACCATACTCTTAATGAAAGTATTACCCTGGCAAGTTCTATATTAAATTCATTATCAACATACAATGAGATAAAAAATAATGGACTGTTACGGGCTAACTTTTTGGTTTTAAGATCCTCTGCCATCCCATCCATTCTTATAGAAACCGCCTTTATTACTAATAAAACTGAAGAACAAAAACTTTGCGATAAGACCTTTCAGAATAAGATAGCCCAGTATATGTATGAAGGGATAAACGCCTACCTGAAAAGATAGAAGTTGAGAAGCTTCTATCTTTTTCAAGACTGTAGCACCTTATTAATAACCTTCTTCAACTCATCAATTTTCATAGGTTTATTTAAATATTCAAATGCACCTTGACTCATTGCCTCTAGGTAAGATTCAACTTCTCCATAAGCTGTGACCATAATTACACCTATATCAGGGGCAATCTTTCGCATCTTTTTTAAAAGCTGCATCCCATCCATCCTAGGCATTTTTATGTCAGTAATGACTAAATCATACCTGGAATTTTCTAAGATACTTAGCGCCTCCTCTCCATTTTCTGCTGTAGCTGTAATATATCCTGTTTTTTTAAGGATTTTAGCTAATCCCTCCCTTGCATTTTCTTCGTCATCAACAATTAAAATCTTTTTAGCCTCCATTATTTCCTCCTGTTTTGGAATGATGAATTCAGAATTTTTTACTTTATACTTCATCATTCTGATTTCATCATTTATCTTTTATCTCTCATGAGGTAAAACTATACATACCTCTGTCCCTTTACCTAAGGTGCTTGAAAATTGGATATGTCCATCATGTTCTCGAATAATTCTTTCTACAATAGGCAAACCCAATCCAGTCCCATCAAGCTTAGTTGTAAAAAACGGTTCAAATAATCTTGTTAGGTCTTCCTTTCTTATACCGCAACCTGTATCTTGTATTTTTATATAAATAGTCTCTTTTTTCAATTTATTACTGTTATCAAACCATATCCTTTCGGAATCATCAAGACTACAAAAGCCTGTAGATAACTGAAGAGTTCCTCCTTCTGGCATAGCCTGAATTGCGTTTAAGATAACATTTAAAAATGCCCTTTTTATCTGATCGCAATCAAGCCAAACACAGTTTATCTCTTGATTAAATTCTCTGAATAACTTAATTTTACTAAATTCTTCTTGATACCTTATCAAACATAATACCTGATCTAATAATTCATGAATATCTACCTTCTCTATTTTTAATCTTGGTGGTCGAGCATAACTTAAAAATTCCTTTACCAATTTCTCTAACCTGTCTATCTCTTCTTTTATAACAGTAATTAATTCTAGAGGATTACCTCCTTTGTCAAGACCTAGATCAACAAGTTCATCTTTTAAAAGTTGAATATTAATAGCCATTGAATTTAAAGGGTTTCTTATTTCATGAGCCACACCAGCAGCTAACTTACCCATGGTTGCCAGGGTTTCGTAACGTACTAGTCTGGATTGAGTTCGACTTATTTCTTCATTAGCATTAGCTAAAGCTTCTATTTGTTCCCTGAGACGATGATAAAGCTTTGAGTTCTCTATAGCAATAGCAGCCTGATTAGAAAAAATCATCAATGATTTCAGCTTTTCTTCACTAATTAACTTACTAGTAAAGGCATTATCAACAATAAAAATTCCAACAACCCTACTTTTTACTATTAATGGTACAGCAGCAAATTCCCGAGCGCATAATAATAGGGATAATTGTTTATTCACTAATTTATCATCAAAAGGCCCTTTAATAATCATGGATTTTTTTTCCAAAACTATAGTTGCTGGAACGCCAGTTCCAACCTGGATAGGAATTTTAATATCTCGAACCATTGAATCAAATTTAGAAAATATCTTAAATTCCTGGTCTCTACTATGGGTTTCTATGTAATCATACATATCTTTTTTTTCTGCAGCAAGCGCTCGCCAGATCTCATTTGCCTCCTCTCCTGAAATCGGGCCTACGCCCATTTTACCTTCCAAGGTGTTATCCTCTTCATTAACAAACAATAACAAAGCTCTATTAAAACCAAATCCTTCTCTTGCAGTTAAAGCGGTCAGGATAATATAAAGCTTTTCCTCTACAGTGTAAACCCCCTGCAATACCTGACTAATCTCATACATAGTCACTAATTCTCTATTCTTAAATTCTATCTCTTGATAGGCATTCTTTAACTCCAGGGTAGCAGTTTCAATCTTCTTTTGAAGATTTTCTTCACTCCTTGCAATCTCTGTTATATCATCTACAATTATTACCGTTCCACCTATCTCTTTTTTTAAACTATATAAAGGGAGTATCTTAAGGTTTAAAACCTTCGGCACATCTAACATATCTGTATAATATCCTTCTTTTTCTACAAGTAAATTACCCTTGAACATTACCTCGCTTATCAAAAGATCAATGCCTTCTTTTTTAAAATTTGGGAATCTTTGTAAAAGATTTCTACCTAATACTGCCTTACGATCAATCCCTGATAATCTTTCCTGTTCTTTATTCCATCCGATAATAGTAAAATTCAAATCAATAATAATAATGCTTGAATATAAATTTTCAAATATAAGACTATCTATTAGGTTTAAATTAGTTAAAATAGTAGTATTAAAACCTACATTAGCCGCATTATTTACAATTTCAGGGAGGTATTGTTTATTCGTCTTAGATTCTGTGTTCATTTAGGTATGTTTGGTAAAACACATAATGGTTCTAATTTTAGGCATCCTTCATTTAGGACAAAAATTAATTGTATCCTCTTCAAAAAGTAAGGTAATAATGTTCAGGGCAATTTTTTTTTAGTCTTTAGCCCTGAAAGGGCGTTATATATCAGCCCAGGGCAACGCCCTGGGCTAGTATATAACGCCCTTTCAGGGCTAAAAACAAAACCTGGTTAAATTCTAACTTAATTTAGTTACCATGAAATTTGAAGAGGATACAAGTAATTTACACTTAAACTATTTTTTGGCCACAGAGTTTTTTAAAATAATCTATTATTTTATCTTTTTCTCGTATTTTCTTCAAACTTCAAGGGAAAAGATAAAAACTAATATTTTTTTGACACGGATTTACACAGATTAAATTTTTGATTAACTACGAGATCGTTTAATTTTTAATGTTTTTAAATCCGTGTTAATCCGTGTCTAAAAAGTCTTTTTCTTTTTATTGTTTAAAGTCTGTTCTTAGCTTACCATACTTTTT
>JAZDLJ010000355.1:0-7758 GCA_043802115.1 bacterium
AGAAAAGGTCGTCCAGCTTGTCATTGCGAGGAGGCTAGCCGACGAAGCAATCTCGTATTTATTCAAAAAGTGTAAACTTATTTTGGCCTTAAATGAAGGATGCCCACAATCACTTGGAAAAACCTAAGTTGGAGCAGTATACTTATCTAAATACAAATATCTTTAAAATTATAATATAGTTTTTACCAATAATCAATGTCAAAAAAATTGGGCTCAGCAATTCTCATTTTGAGTTTTTTTAAGATAGATGTGCCTCCAAATTTTGCTAAGCGAGTATTTACTAACTTTACGAGCGAAGCAAATTTTGGAGGCACACCAACAAATAAATCAAAATGAGAATTGCTGAATTGGGCTTATTTCCCACTTAAAAGTTACTGGAGGAGATCAAGAAGTCATCATCAGTCTGGATGGAGGGGAATTGCGGTGGTGACTGTTCGGGCTTTGTATGGCAGAATGGTTATGGAGCGTTCTCCCTGGGCTGGTATATAACGCCCTTTCAGGGCTAAAGACAAAAATAATAAATACTATTTTTTTTTAAAAATTAGATGCGGAATGTGTGATAAATCGCCAACGAACCGTTTATATACATGTGCAAAAAATAAAGGCTATTTTGCACACAATTATATACAAAATACAAATTATAATACTTCCAACGGCAATAGAATAGTTTTTTTATTCTATTGCCGTTGGAAGTATTATAATAAATATCGTCCCCTTTCCAACCTGGCTTGTAACCTCTATCTTCCCTAGATGTTCTTCAATAATCTTTTTAGTAATAGCTAATCCAAGCCCAGTACCACCAGCCTTTGAGGTAAAAAAGGGCTTAAAGATATCCTTCATGATACTTGGAGTGATCCCCTGCCCCGTGTCTTCGACCTCAATCTTTAAATACTGATCATTATTTTCTAATCCGGAGGTCTTGATAGTAACATTCCCCTTATCTCTAATTGCCGAGATGGCATTCTTTACAATATTTATAATTGCCTGAAAAACCTGGTCGGGTTGACAAAAAATGAATCTATTTTTATCACCTAAAGATGTTACTATTGTTATAGTAGTAAGTTTATCTCTTGCCTCTCCTTCTAATAAATAAACCACCTCTTGAAGTATCTGATGGATGTCTGTTTTACACATGGCATTGCGTTGTATAGGTCTGGACAGGTTGAGTAATTCCTTTAAAAAATCATTTAATCTATCTAGTTCCTTAGGTACTAAGGTAGTATATTTCTGTACAAATTCTTTATCCTCTAGTCTACCTGGTAAAATATCCGTAAGTAGACTTATAGATTGGAGCGGATTTTTAATCTCATGAGCAATAGCAGAGGCCAACATACCCAATGCTGATAACCGTTCACCCTCTCTAATTTTTTCCTGTTGTTCTTTTATTTGGGTAACCATTTTATTAAATGAATTGGTAAGCCTTCCAATCTCATCGTTACTGGTTATCTCTATCCAATGATCGAGATTGCCTTCACTAATAATCTGTGTACCTTTAGTAAGCTTCTCTATTGGCTTAACAATATGCATAGCCTTAAAAGAACCTAATAGACATGATGTAATAACGGACAAAATAATAAGAAGGATAGAAAAATTGAGCATCCTTTTTTCATAGGCAAATGCCTCTCTAACATCCTGTTCTATCACTACCCCCCAACCTAATTTAGTTATAGGAGCACATGCACCTATAACCTTGCGCTCTTCGGCATTGATAAATATCATGGCGTCTTTTTGATTACTTAAGGCCTTTTTGACAATAGATAGGTTGTTAAGGTTTTTTTTTTCTAATACCCATATCTTATTTGGATGCGTTATGAGTAACCCTGATTTTGAAAAAACATAGGCAAAACCAGTCCGGCCGATATCTATCTTATCTACTAGATTCCAGATCCACTTTAAATTTAGTTCTATGATAAGTACCCCATCGATCTGCCCTAATCTTTTTATAGGTGTTGACATTTTAACTGCTGGTAGCATCTGGGAGGTTATGTAGACCTCTGAGAGATATGTTTCTCCACAAAGGGCATTTTGGAAAGCGGGCTCATTTGCTAGATTTGATAGAGGTGTTTCAATATTACTCGTATTAATTAAACCTCCTTCCTTATCCAGAATATATATATTTTGAAATTGCTCAAAATTTTTAGTCAGATTAGCTAATAGGACAGTACACCGCCATTTATCTAATTTATTAATAGTTATAAGTTCTGAGTAAGCGTTTAAGATGCCTAAAGCGCTTTCCATTTTTAATTCAATCTCACCCGCTACCTCTGTAGCTATATTTGCACTTTCCCTTAAGATGGTTTCTTTAACCGCATTTCTACTTATATAGGTCAATAAAACACCTGAAATAACCAAAGCAAAGGAAGTTAAAAGGACAATGAAGGTGATTAGTTTTGTCTTTAGGGTAGTGGTTTTCATTGGATGATTTTTTTACTATACGTTTTTAACTTAGGGCTTAGGCTAAAGATTAATGGCACGATGTTTGCAAATATTAAAACGTGGGTATAACTACTTTGACTTTACTCAACAGTGATCGGTTCTCTGTAAATTTTTAAATTTTAATTAAGTTTAGAGTGCGCTCTAGGCACTTAACAATGATCACACTAAAAGTGGAAGAGCCATAAATATTTACCGAGAACTTATCACTGTTGAGGACTTTATAAATCAAAAAATTAGCTAAACTATTTTAAACGGGTTAAAGCAATATGATGTCTCAAAAGAATTACAAGACTAAACTTAACGAAAAATCTAATTATAGCACTCTTTCTTGTATATTTAATAGGGTTAAAGCGCTTACAATAGTAAAAGGGAATTCCGACCTGTTTAAAAAAACAATGAACCTCTTCCTGGAAGATGCCCCTAAACAAATCTTTTTACTTGAAGATGCGTTTAATTCTAAAAATCAAAAATTTTCTGAACATATAGCATTTTCGTTAAAACTTGCAGCATATAATATTGGCGCTGAACAATTAAGTAATAGAGCTATGAACATTGAGCTCTCTATTAGAGATGAAAATATATCAAAAGCCAAACGTATCTTAAAAAAATTAAAGAAGGATTTTGAATTATTAAAAGAGAGAGTGGAAGATGAAAATCCTGGTTGCTGATGATGACGTAGTAACACGTATGCTTCTCGAAAGATCGCTCAAAAAATGGGGATATGTTGTTATTAGCGCTGTTGATGGTCAGACCGCGTGGGAGCTGCTTCAACAAGAAGATGCCCCAAGGATTGTGATCCTGGATTGGATGATGCCTGGTTATGATGGGATAGAGATTTGTCAAAAGTTAAATCAGAAAAATAACGGTTCTTTTACTTATACTATCTTACTTACAAGTAAAGGTGAAAAGGAAAATATATTGATTGGGTTTAACTCAGGGGCACATGATTTTCTGGTTAAACCTTTTGATCCAGATGAACTTAAAACTCGTTTAGATGTAGGGGTGAGAATTATAGAATATGAGGAAACCCTTAAGGAAAAAAATAAACAATTAGAATGTTATGCCACTCAAATGGAAGACTTAGCAGAAGAACGATATAGACAGTTAGCCCATGCTGACAGGATGTCAACTCTGGGCATTCTTTCAGCCGGAATTGCTCATGAGATAAATAATCCAACGACCTTCATTGCTGGGAATCTTCAAATATTCCAGGATTTTTGGAAAGAGATTGAATTAAATTTATCTCAAAAATTAAAAGTAACCAAAGGAGATAAAAAAAAGTTAACCTTTATTTTAGAAGAAATGCCAAAGATGTTAACGGATATGCGTAGTGGCGTTGATCGTATTGTTCGTATTGTTAAAGGTCTTAAGGCCTATGCGCATCGAGATAGTGGAGAAAGAATTTTCTGTCAGATAAATCAGTGTATTCAGGAAGCCATAGGACTTTGCCGTAACTCATTGAACTCAAAAATAAAAATCGAGCTCGATTTAAAAGACCACCTACCAGAAATTAAAGCGAATGCCCAACAACTTGAGCAGATTTTTATTAATTTTTTTGTTAATTCTGTCGATGCTATGGAGGAAGAAGAAAAAGGAATTTTAAGGGTAGTTACTGATAAAATAGATGGCTGGCTAAAAATTATTATTGAAGATACAGGACCAGGCATCCCTGTAGAAAACCTGACTAAGATTTGGGAGCCTTTTTTTACTACTAAAAAAGTAGGCAAAGGCACTGGCCTTGGTTTGCCAATTAGTCAAAAAATTATAGAGAATCATGGGGGCAAAATTAGATATGAAAATAGAAAAGAAGGCGGGGCAAGGTTCATTATAGAATTGGAGATTGATCATGAAGACAAATAAGCAAGTGAAGACAAGTCTATTAGTCGTAGATGATGAAGAAGAGATCAGACAAATGCTTTCCCGTCACTATCGCTATAAGGGACATGAGGTGGATACCGCCTCTAACGGAGAAAATGCCCTGAGTTTAATGGCAAACAAAAAGTATCATGTGGTTATTACAGATATAAAGATGCCAGTTATGAATGGCATTCAACTCCTCAGGCAAATAAGACAAGAATACCCAATGACATATTGTATAATGATGACAGGATATGTAACTATGGAGAACGTGTTATCTTGTATGAGACATGGGGCTGAAACCTGTGTTTTTAAACCACTTGAGGAGCTAGCTGAATTAGACAAGGCAGTAAAACAGGCCATTAATGATCTCAAGCATTGGGAAAAAAAGCTAATAAAACTACTAGAGATGAAACCATGAGAGGTAAAGTAAGATGTCCCAAAATGAATATGGTGTAGATGCTGAGCTTATTGTTGAGTTTGTGGATGAATCATTAGATAATCTTAATAATGCCACCAACTCATTTATTACCTTAGAGGCAGATCCAAATAATAAACAAGCCCTAAATGGGATATTTCGTTGTTTTCATACACTTAAGGGAAATGCAGCTTTTTTTAATCTTTTAAAGGTAAAATCCCTCGCTCATATTATGGAAGAGCTCATGAAATTAATTAACGAGGGGAAGATTAAATTTTCCAGGTCCGTTGCTAATATTTTAATAAGTGGGATTGATGAGTTAAAAGCAATATTAGAAAGGGTAAGAACGGGTAAACCAGAGGTAATAGATGAACAAAGGCATGTTGATCTATCTAACAAAATAACCCTTTTTATAGACCAAGAGCAGAAAAAAGATTGTTATAGTATATGGAAAAATATAAAAGAAGACATCGAACAATTTAAAGGGAAATTTGTTTCGGAGGATCCCAGTCTAAATGAACTTTTTCAAAAAATTAGTAAAGGGATCTCTACCATCTCTCCACTAACTAAGGATGAACAAGGAGAAAAAATAATCGAATCCGAAGATACAAAGGAGAAACAGGTTTCAGACCAATCGGAAATTTCAGAAAAAACATTAGGTGAGTCAACAAAGACTATGCGTATAGCAGAGGCCACTATAGATAAATTCCTCGATTATGTTGGTGAATTAGTGGTTATAAATGAGACTTATGGACATGTATATAATAGTCTCCTGACAGAATATGGGATGACCAATGCAGTAATGGATCTACAAAAGAATAACGAATCTTTTAGTGATCTCTCGCAGTCCCTTCAAACCAGTATCCTGGAGATTCGAAAAATCACAATAAAAACCTTATTACAAAGAGCTCCCCGAATTGTAAGAGATGTAGCTTTGACCAAAGGAAAAGAGATAAAGGTTACAATAAAAGGAGATGAATTATTAATAGATAAGAGCCTTATTGAAACCCTTGAAGGACCATTTATCCATCTCCTTCGTAATGCTGCTGATCATGGTATTGAGACCACTGAAGTTCGAAGAGAAAAAGGGAAAAAGATCGAAGGCGAAATTTTAATAGATGTAACTGAAAACGAAGATAATATGTTCATAAATATCCAGGATGATGGCGCTGGCATAGATAAAAAAGTAGTCTTAGAAAAGGCTATCTCAAACAAGATAATCACCACAGAAAAGGCTGTCCAGATGACAGAACAAGAGCTCTATCAACTTCTTTTTATCCCTGGGTTTTCAACAGTGAAAGAGGTTACAGATATCTCTGGTAGAGGGGTAGGTATGGATATAGTAAAAAAGAATACCGAATCTATCGGAGGAAAGATATTAATCCAAAGTACTCCAAATCTTGGTTCAAAATTCACACTTATGTTCCCCAAATCTGTAGCTATAAAAATAATAGACGGTTTTTTAGTCCTGATTAATAAACAAAGATATATCTTACCAATGAACCTGGTAAGTGAATCATTTGAGGTTAAGAATAATAACATTACCGATACCCCAGGGGGTGGAAAATGCATTATGCGACATGGGTTAGTATATCCATTATTAAAACTATCTTCAATTATGAATCTAAGGACAAATAATGGGGGGGAAAATAATAATGTTGGTGTTACTATAACTGTTGATTCTAAACCGTATGTATTTCTTGTAGACGAAGTCCTTGGCATTCAACAGATTCTTATTAAAGACATTAAGGGACTACCTTGCTCATCTGAATTTATTCAAGGCGGAGCTATCCTGGGAAATGAAGAGGTAGCTTTAGTCCTTAATATTGAAAAGATCTTAAAAACGTGTTAAATTAATGATGAATTCAGAATGATTAAGTAAAAAAAACTAAATAGTAATCAAAAAATTAAATATCTAGCTACCCGCAAAACCGCATTTTAAAAAAGCATTTTCCTATACGATTAAATTAGTGTCTCACTATAACAAATCACTAACTTGAAAGGAGAAGATCAATGAAAGTTGAGCACATCAATCCCTTTATCGAAAGTGTCTATGATCTTTTTTCAACTATGATTCAGTGCGAGGTTAAAAAAGGAGACATAGGGGTTATAAAATCCTTTCCTCAGAGTCTGGATATTATAGGACTTATTGGGCTAAGCGGTGAGACACGTGGAAATGTAGCCATGTCTTTTCCAATTTCTACTGCCTTAGCCCTAGTAAGTCGACTCCTAGGAACTGAGATAAGGGTAGTCGATGCCACAGTTTCAGATGGTATCGCAGAGATAGTAAATATTGTTGCTGGTGGAGCAAAAAAAAGACTTTCTTTAGGGACACCTTCAAATTTAAGCTTACCCACCATAGTAAGGGGTAATAGTTTTAGTATTGATTACCCTTCAGAAACAGTTTGGCTTGAAGTTCCATTTACAAGTGAGCTCGGACCTTTTACATTAAGAGTAACTTTTGAGGTTATAAAAGAAAAATGATAAGGAGGGTCACGTCATTATGAAGATCCTTGTAGTTGATGATTCTTCGGTAATGCGAAGAATTTTAATTAATTCCCTTAAGCAGATAGATCTTGTAGATATTGATCAGGCGGATAATGGTGAAGATGCCGTAACTAAGGCCTTGGCAGGAGATTATGGCTTAATATTATTAGACTGGCACCTACCGAATATGCTAGGGATAGATGCCTTAAAAGAGATTAGGGCTAAAGGTAAGACAATGCCTATCATTATGGTGACTACTGAAAGTGAAAAACCAAGTGTTATTCAGGCATTAAGGGCAGGGGCGAGTAATTATGTAACAAAACCTTTTACCTCTGAAAGGGTTATTGAAAAGATAAGGGAAACCTTAACTGAGATCCCTCCCAAAGCCATTCCTTAAGTTAACAGCATTGCGGGGTTAAACAGCAATTCTCATTTTGACTTATTTGTTGATGTACCTCCAAAATTTGCTTCACTCGTAGAGTAGTCTTTTTGAATTTTCTAAGCTTGCTTCCCTAAATTGCCTAACTCGCTTCGCTCAAACAGAGGCAATTTTACGGGAA
>JAZDLJ010000356.1:0-4097 GCA_043802115.1 bacterium
GTGGGTATATATAAGAGAAATCTTTTAATCTTATAACCCTCAATTAAAAGGAGAAAAAGCATGACACAAGTATCTTATTCAGCAACAAAGTTTGACGCATTTATAGGAATAGATGTTGACAAAAAAAGCTATGTATTTACACTTGGGGACCATAACACAATGAGCCGAGCAAAAAAAATACCAGCTAATCCCGAACATCGCTACAACTACATTCAAAATAACCTTAAAGGTAAAAAAGTTATTTGTTATGACAGTAGATAACGTAATGGTTAAAAATAGGTTTTTTAAAGTTGCTGCCTATTATGATCAATATGCTGAGATACAGCAACTAATAGCCAGACAACTTGCTAATGATTTCCCTTATAATAAAAAGATAAAAAATATCTTAGAAATAGGATGTGGAACAGGAAATTATACTAAACTTTTAAGGATAGGTTTTCCTAATGCAAAAATAAAGTCCATTGACATTTCAGGTTATATGATCGAGGTCGCAAGAGGTAAATTAAGAGATAAAGGGATAGATTTTATCGTAGCGGATGGCGAATTGATAACGTGGGATATTTTTTTCGATTTTATAACCTCTAATGCAACTTTACAGTGGTTTGAGGACTTGGAAGGGAGTCTATTAAGCTATAGCAGAATGCTTCATAGCAAAGGTCAAATATCTTTCTCGATATTTGGAAAGTTGACTTTTTTTGAGTTAGATGCCTCTGTGAAGGAATTATTTGGTCAGGATGTATGTGTGGCAGCTTCTAGATTTATAAGCGGAGATGATCTAAAAAAGATTTTAGCCAGGTGCTTTAATAGTTATTATCTTTTTGAAGAAAAATGTATTTCTGTAAGATATGCTTCTATCCAGGAATTGTTAAATAGTTTAAAATATACTGGTACTATTGGTAAAAATCCTAATAAACATTTATGGACACCTCGGATGTTAAAGAAATTAGAAGATATTTATAAAAGGAGATTTGGAGACATCACCGCTACTTACCAGGTTTTTAAATGTATTTATCCTGGTGTGAAGTGAAAGGAAAAATGCGCAAAGGGATAGTGGATGGCTAGAGGAATTTTTGTAACAGGGACTGATACTTGTGTAGGTAAGACAGTTATAACAGGGCTATTGGCTAGATATTTTTTAGAATCAGGGCATCAGACTATTACTCAAAAATGGATTCAAACAGGTAGTAGTTGTTTAGATTCTGACGATATAGCTCAGCATCTCCACTTAATGGGTAAAAATAGAGAAGAAATTAGAAACTATTTACCTTATATGCTTAGCTATTCATTTAAATATCCCTCATCTCCCCATTTAGCCGCGGCTATAGAAAAAAAAGAGATAAAGCCAGAAAAAATCAAAGACGATTTTAAATTTTTAGCTAAGCATTTTGACATTGTTATTGTCGAGGGGACAGGTGGAGTATTAGTTCCATTTAGTAAAAAAGGTCTAATTCTGGATATAGTAGAAGAACTGAGATTACTAGTTATAATTGTTGCCAAAAATAAGTTAGGTGCAATAAATCATACCTTATTGACTATTGAGGCTGTACGTAAAAGGGGATTAGATATTATTGGAGTTATCTTTAATAACTTAGAAGAGGATATAGCAGAGATTATCCTAGAAGATAATCCAAAAATTATTAGTAACTTGACTGGTGAAAAGATATTAGGTATATTACCTTATTTAGAAGATAATAAGCAACTTTATGAACTGGTTAACCAAATTGGAGAAAAACTATTAAAATTGTGAATAATGAACTAAAACTCTTATCCAAGCATCTAACCCGAAATTCAAAAAAACTGAATTTCGGGATAGATGCTTGGATTAAAAAAGACCTGGATTATATCTGGCACCCTTACACCCAGATGAAGGATTGTGAGGGATTCCCACCTATTTTGATAGAAAGGGCAAAGGGGATAAAACTTTATGACCCAAAGGGAAATTTTTATTATGATACCATCTCAAGTTGGTGGTGTAACATCCATGGGCATAATCATCCTTCAATTAGAAAGGCGATAAAAAATCAGCTAAATCAGTTAGAGCATGTCATATTTGCCGGTTTTACCCACAAGCCAGCGATCCTTCTTTCAGAGTCATTAGTAAATATTACGCCCAAGAATCTTACTAAGATATTTTTTTCTGATAATGGCTCAACTGCTGTAGAGGTTGCCCTTAAACTATCCTTTCAATATTGGCAAAATGTTGGAGAAAAAAAGAGACAGCGATTTATTTGTCTTGATAGAGGTTATCATGGAGACACTATTGGGGCGATGAGTGTGAGTGGAGAAAGTGCATTTACTCAGCCTTTTTTACCTTTATTGTTTCAAACCTACAGGATCCCATCTCCTTACTGCTATCGTTGTCCAGTGAATAAGGAAAGGTCTTCCTGTAAAATTGAATGTCTAAGACCACTAGAAAAACTATTAGAAGACAAACACCAGGAGATCTGTGCTATTATTCTGGAACCGTTGGTAATGGCTGCCGGTGGAATGATAATTTATCCGAAAGAATATTTGGAAGGGGTTTACCAGCTAGCCAAGAGGTATAATGTCCATCTTATAGTTGATGAGATAGCAACTGGTTTTGGCAGAACAGGTAAAATGTTTGCCTGCGATTATACAGATATCCTTCCTGATTTTATGTGTCTCTCAAAAGGGTTAACTGCTGGATATTTGCCACTTGGAGTTACTTTGACGACTAATGAGGTATATAATGCCTTTTATGCTGACTATAGCGAAAAAAAAAACATTTTATCATGGTCATACCTACACAGCTAATCCACTTGCCTGTGCTGCTGCCTTAGCTAGTTTAAAGGTCTTTAACAGGGAAAATACCTTCAAAAGGGTGAGGTATCTGATGTCCTTCCTAAATAAGGAATTAGAAAAATTTAGGGTACTCCCAATAGTAGGTGATGTTAGATGTCTTGGTATGATTGGGGCAGTTGAGCTAGTTAAAAATAAAGATACTAAAGAATTATTTAGCGATGAAGAAAGGATAGGATTGACTGTATATAAGGAAGGGTTAAAGGAGCGGTTAATCTTAAGGCCATTAGGTAGCGTAATTTATTTATATCTGCCACTAAATACAAAAAAAGTTGATTTAGAGGTTATCTTAAAAAGGATGTTTAAGGTTATTCAGCATTTAATTTAACGATAACCAATAGTCGTTAAAAAATTAGCTAAAATTTATGAATTAGCTAATTATACTACTCCAACTTAGGTTTTTCTAACTAATTGTATTGATTACATATAGTAGCATAAAGTAAAAAGTAGCAAAGGCACTGAGGCACAAAGGCACAGAGAAAAAACAAAAAAACCTTAAAAACTATGTGCCTATGTGCCTTAACCTACTGATCTTTAACTAACCTAACAGGCCTTACCTAGGCTAATAGTTACCAAGAAAAAACCTAAGTTGGAGTAGTATAATCGTCAATTTCTTTGATTAATTTATCAATTTTTATCGGCTTTGGAATAAAACTTGTTACTCCTAGTTTTTTAAGTTTATTTATATTCTCTTCCGTCCCTTGTGAGCTTACTACAATTATTTTAGCCTCAGGATAACATGTCTTGATATTTTCTATTGCAGAAAAACCATCCATAGTTGGCATTATCAGATCAATGATCATCACATCAGGGATATATTCAAGAAATTTTTTTGTAGCCTCATCACCATCTTCTGCCTCAATAATCTCATACTCAGTTGTATTAAGGGTATCTCTTAATGTTCTTCGCATAAATTTTTGATCATCAACAATAAGAATTTTTTTCATTTCTCTTTATACCAATTTATTGTCATGGATATTTTATCTATAAAAGTATTCTTTCTTTATTTAACCTTAGGGATAAAGATTAAATAAATTGATTATTATATTAAAGCGCAACTTTAGAAGGGTTGCAAGATTTATTTTAAATCTTTATAAGCCTATTTTACAATTTATGACCAAGAAGTGTATAACTATTCAGCAATTCTCATTTTGACTTATTTGTTGATGTGTCTCCAAAATTTGCTTCATTCGTAGAGTAGTCTTTTTGAATTTTCTAAGCTTGCTTCCCTAAATTGCCTAACTCGCTTCGCTCAAACAGAGGCAATTTTACGGGAA
>JAZDLJ010000357.1:0-3434 GCA_043802115.1 bacterium
AACTATCCTTTGGGTATGATATAATAAACTTGTAGACATTATGATCTCCTCCTTTTGATTTTAGAAAGGATTATAATATAATTATAATATCTAACAGTTATTCTTGCCAGTACTATTTTGGTCACAAATTGCAGAAGAGGCGAAAGAGCTGCTCCCCATTCTTTATTTATATAAATTTCATTTTTGATTATCTCTTAAAGTGTTTCCATAATATTCACCGAGAATTGCTGATAGTGGTACAAAATACTTGACAATAAATTGTATAGTCATATAATCTATTAAGTTCGAATTAGGCTTTTTGAGGGATGCCCGAATTCACATTAAGTAACATTAAAAAAGGAGAGAGATCATGCAGTTATCAACACAAAGACAGACTAAACAGTGGATCCTTGCAATTTCCTATTTTATTACCTTAATCTTCTTAGGTTGTTCGTTAAAAACTCATGTTAAAAGAACTGATGTAGATAAACAGATAGATTTAAGTGGTAAGTGGAATGATACCGATTCCCAAATGGTCTCAGAAGAGATGATTAAAGATTGTTTGGATAGACCATGGATATTAGATTATAGCAGTAATAATCTTGGGAAAAAGCCTATAGTTATCGTAGGAGGTGTTAAAAATCGAAGTGACGAGCATATTAATACCCAAACATTTACCAAGGATCTTGAAAGGAATCTCCTCAATTCAGGGAGGGTAAAATTTATCTCTGCGAAAGATGAACGAGGCGAATTAAGAGAAGAAAAGACTGAACAAAATGCAGGCCATACCTCAACTGAAACTGTCAAATCTCTAACTGAAGAAATTGGCGCTGATTTTATGCTTCAGGGTACCATTAACACAATTAAGGATGAAATTTCAGGTGAATATGTCATGTTTTATCAGATTAATCTGGAATTAACCAATCTAGAGAATCATGAGAAGGTCTGGATAGGTGAAAAGAAGATTAAAAAAGTAGTGAAGAGGTCAAGATTTGGGTTCTAGGAAAAAGATGGTTGAGAGTTGAGTGGAAAAGGAAGGGATGCCTAATTATCATTGTTACTGCTGTCTAAGCATTATCTTTTATGTAGCAATTATATCTACCGCCTGTTCCCCTAATTTAAAGTTTCATCGACAAGTTGATGATTCTCTTGCAAAAAGTGATTACAAAAGCGCAATAAGACTCGTTGAAGAAAATAAAGATACTTATAAAGAAAGAAACGCTGTCTTATATTATATGGATGTTGGCATCCTCTCCCATTATGGAAAAGAATATGAAAAGAGTAGAGAGCGGCTAACAGAATCAGAAAAACTAATTGATAACCTTTTTACTATCTCAATAGTCAATGAAGTCTCCGCTTTTATAGTAAATGACAACCTGATTCCATATAGAGGAGAAGATTTTGAACGGGTTATGATTAATCTATTTCAGGCATTTAATTATCTACAATTAGGAAAGGTGGATGATGCCTTGGTAGAGGCAAGGAAGGTTGATGAAAAACTAGCGCTAATAAATAGTAAATACGATCAGGATAAAAAAAATATCTATAAGGAAGATGCCTTTGTAAGGTATCTCATGGGAATACTTTATGAGATCGGAGGTACTCGCGAAGATATTAATGATGCCTATATCTCATATAAAAAGGCAGAAGAAATATATAATAATGATTACAAACAAAACTATGGGGTATCAGCCCCTAATTACTTAGCTGAAGATATTTTAACTACAGCTAAGTATATGGGAATGGAAGAATATACTCGTGCCCAAGAGAGATATCCTTCAGTAAAATTTGTTACCTTAAACGAAAAGAAAAAAAAAACAGAGGTTTTTTTTATCCATTTCAATGGAAAAATTCCAGAGAAACAAGAGGATGCTGTTTTTATTCCTATCTTACCATATGATTATATAATGAAAATTGCCTTTCCTAAGTATGTTGAGAGACCTTTTGGGATTGTTAATTCCAGGATAAAGCTTACTGGGATAGATATCTCTCAGAGTGTAAGTATAAATACAATGTCAGGTGAAAATATCAAATCAATTGCCATCAAAAACCTAGATAATAGAAAGGCTAGAATTATAGCAAAGGCTACGGCTAGGGCTCTTTTAAAATATGGAATAACAGAAGGCACTTCCAGGGCATTAGCAAAAAAAGGGAATAAAAATAATAATTATAGTGGTAAAAATGAGGATGATGTTAGAGCGCTTACTAAGTTTGTAATGAATATCTTTGGAATGGTAACCGAAAAAGCTGATACGAGGACATGTATGGTCTTGCCTGCTGAGATAAGAATTGCTAAAGCCCTGATCGAACCTGGTAATTATGATCTTAAAGCTGAATGCCTTTCAAATGAAGGAGCTCTTATAAAGAAAATAGCGCTTGGGAATTTTACTTTCAAAGCTGGGGATAAACGGTTTGTTTTTTTTAGGACGGTAGAATAAACTTCAACAAGGTAGAAAATAAAAAGATTATTTTCTACCCTGTTGAAGTTTATTCTTTTTGGAATTATATGATTAGACATCTTTCCAAAATAATCTTGCAGGGTGTAAGACAAAAATCTTTCGACCTGTACGGTTAAATTAAACTGTCCCGAAGGGACAATTGAAAATAGCCCAGCAATTTATTGCTGGGTATTGAATTAAAAAAAGTTGCTCCGTCCCGTAGGGACGGTTGGAAAATGGACAAGATCAGCCGTCCCTACGGGACTATAGATTTTTTTATTTTTTCTATTACCCAGCAATAAATTGCTGGGCTATTTTCAGATAATCCCTACGGGATAAAAAAATTAAGACCTAAATTTAACCGTACAGGTCGAAATCTTTGCTTCGTTCGTTGAGCAACCTGAAACAGAAGGCATTTTTTTATATATGAAAATAACTCTATTAACAATACTTCTGTATTTATCATTTACAAATATAGCGATCGCTGATAGGATGAACTCTCCTGATGCTGGGGAGAAAAATTACTCTACTAAAAATTCATCTTCCTCTTTAATATTTAGTAAAAAACAACAAACAACAGCCAACAGACAACAAACATTTTCAACTAAAAATCTATCTATACCATCCATTGCTTTTTCTCAAACAATAAGATTCTATCAGAAATTTATCTCAGGACGTACAGGTAAACAATGCCCTATGTATCCATCCTGCTCTAATTATAGTTATCAATCTTTTCAACGGTATGATTTTTTAAAAGGTTATATGATGACCTGTGACAGGTTGATGCGTTGCGGTCACGAAGGCCATCTTTACCAAAAAATTTTGTTAAATAAAAAGGAGTATTATTTTAATCCTGTACTATAATTTAAAACATAGATACTACTCCAACTTAGGTTTTTCCAAGTGATTGTGTTGGTTAAAACCAGCATGTTAAGGCATAAAGGCATTGAAACACAAAGTTTTTTAAGATTTTTTTTGTTTTTTCCTTTGTGCCTCTGTGCCTTTGCTACTTTGTGC
>JAZDLJ010000367.1:0-7953 GCA_043802115.1 bacterium
CCCGCTTAATTTATTTCGCCCTTTCAGGGCTTAAAAATGTTGGGGACTTTTTTCCCAGGGCGTTGCCCTGGGCTAGTATATAACGCCCTTTCAGGGCTAACAACTTAAAAAATTTCGAGAAGATACAAATTAATTGCCTCCCCTAAATCCGTTATAACCAGGATTTCTTTAACGAGGCAGAAAAATTTGATAGGGAGTATAATCTAAAGATGGATACCACAGAGTGACTTGAGACTGTTCAGCTATTACGAGAGATATAATTTAAAAGAGGAGTAATCAGAGATATATGAGTACAATCGGTTGTAATAAAGGTTTTTGTTCAGCAGAATGTACAAAGGGCTTATGGAAAGAGAACCCAATATTCAGACTTGTCTTGGGGATGTGCTCTACGCTTGCCATAACAACTGAGGCTATTAATGGGATTGGTATGGGACTTGCGGTGACCTTTGTTTTAGTTGGTTCCAACCTTATGATCTCAGCCCTGCGTAAGATTATCCCTGACAAAGTAAGAATACCTGCATTTATTGTAATTATTGCCTCTTTTGTTACTATTGTAGAATTGGTAATGCAGGCATATTTCCCTTCAATTAATAAAGCATTAGGGATATTTATACCATTAATAGTAGTTAATTGTATTATTTTTGCCAGAGCAGAGGCCTTTGCTTTTAAAAATCCACTGGCACCTTCACTAATTGATGGTGTAAGTATGGGGATAGGATACACCTTATCGCTAATTGTAGTAGGTAGTCTAAGAGAGGTTTTAGGAAATGGAACTATCTTTGGTGTTTCTGTCTTCGGTAATGGTTATCAACCCTTTTTAATAATGATTATGCCTGCCGGGGCATTCATTTGCCTGGGTGTAATGTTAGCCTTAATGAATAAGATTGAGTATAAAAGATGCTAAAGAATATTCTGCTTATAATTATTAGTACTGTTTTTGTAAATAATATTATCCTTGTCAAGATAATAGGGATATGTCCATTTCTTGGGGTATCTAAAAAGATCGAAAATTCAATAGGCATGGGTCTGGCGGTTATCTTTGTAACCACTGCTGCCTCTTCTATAACCTGGATAATCCAAAAGGTGATCCTTGAACCGTTTCATATCGAATATCTTCAAACGTTATCTTTTATTTTAGTAATAGCGGCCTTTGTTCAATTAGTTGAAACAGTGACTAAAAAAATAAGTCCCGGCCTTTATCAGGCATTAGGAATATACCTACCTTTAATTACTACTAATTGTGCAGTCCTGGCCGCAGCCGTTATAACAATTCAAAAAAATCTTAATTTTATTGAGACTGTAATCTACGCCTTTGGGATAGGGACAGGATTTACCCTGGCATTGATTATTTTTGCAGGGATACGTGAACAATTAGAGGTTGCTGACATCCCACATTCCTTTAGAGGCACAGCTATTGCTTTAATTACATCAGGGCTCTTAGCCCTTGCTTTTTTGGGTTTTTCGGGGATGGTTAAATGAACCTATTTTAAAATAGGTTTGGATACTGCTCCAACTTAGGTTTTTCTGAGGTAATGTAGGTTAGTT
Organism: bacterium; assembly: GCA_043802115.1. GTDB lineage: Bacteria > SZUA-182 > SZUA-182 > JAZDLJ01 > JAZDLJ01 > JAZDLJ01. The sequence goes on from JAZDLJ010000367.1 coordinate 1,546, forward strand.
TTGTAACTACCTGTTTAGGCACAAAGTAGCAAAGGCACAGAGGCACAAAGGAAAAAACAAAAAAAATCTTAAAAAAACTTTGTGTTTCAATGCCTTTATGTCTTAACATGCTGGTTTTAACCAACACAATCATTTGAAAAAACCTAAGTTGGAGCAGTATAACATAGCTAATCTTAATGGATTTAAAACAATAAATCCTCTATGAAAAAGGTTTTTTATGCTTTCTGCTATTTTAACCCTAAGTGGAATAGGTCTAATTGCTGGTATCGGATTGGGTATTGCCTATAAAAAATTTGCAGTTAAGACTGATCCTCTGGTTGAAAGAGTATGTGCTTGTTTACCAGGGGCTAATTGTGGTGGATGTGGCTTTTCTGGCTGTATTGGTCTTGCAGAAGCTATAGTTAACGGTAAGGCAGGAGGGAATGCCTGTGTGGCTGGGGGAGAAGAAGTTTCAAAAGCAATTGCAGCAATAATGGGTGTTGAGGCTATAATTGGACCCAAAAAAGTTGCGAAAATAATGTGCAAAGGCGGAAAAAAAGAAGGAGTTGTCCATAAATTTGAATATGCTGGGATTTCTAATTGTAGAGCAGCAAGTTTAATTGCTGGGGGGTGGAAAGGTTGTAACTACGGGTGCTTAGGCCTTGGTTCTTGTGTAGAAGTTTGTCCCTTTGGGGCATTAAAGATGGGAGATAATAATTTACCCATAGTAGATGAAAATATTTGTACTGGCTGCGGTAAATGTGTGGTAATTTGTCCTAAGCAAGTTATCGTGCTAGTCCCAGTGACAGCTAAAACAATTGTATATTGTAATTCAAAAGATAAAGGGACTAAGGTAAAAACTATTTGTAGGGCTGGATGCCTTGGTTGTGGCTTGTGCAGAAAGGTATGCCCAAACGATGCTATTATTTTAGAAAATAATCTTGCCAGAGTTGATTATGATAAATGTATTTCCTGTGAGCAGTGTATTGAGAAATGTCCTACCAAAATAATTGGTCATATCAGTTAAATTATCCATAAGAGGAACAATGTAATGAATTATGTTAGTTTGGCGCCATATAAATGACGAGACGCTATGTAGTTGAAATCCTGTTGAAAATGTTAAAGATGCCAAAGAACATGAAATCCTATATTTTTTTCTTGATGCTGATAATTTGTCTTCTCACAGCCGTTACCGTTCATGCCAGAGATAGTATTGAGTAAAGTATAACGAATACCGAGCATCCATGAATATAAACGACCTTAATATCATTGCAGGTAATCTGCCAGCAAAGGTTCGTGGACTTGTAGAAGAGTGGACAGAAATACATCGAGAAGAACTTTTGCATATGTGGGAAACTAGAGAATTTCATCACATAGAGCCACTCGTTTAATAAAGGTTATATCATGAAAGAATGCGTGTACTTATTGGAAGCGAAATACATAAGCGGATTCAGGGTGTTTTTGAGCTTTAATACTGGAGAAGCAGAAGAGATCGATCTTAAAGACATCGTTTACAAATATGATGCCGCCAAGCCCTTGCGTGATGAAATTAGTTTCTCAAAGTTTTTTCTTGATTCATGGCCGACTTTAGCATGGGAATGCGGCTTTGATATTGCTCCTGAAACATTGTATTCACTCTTAACTTGCACAAGGCACGAATGAACAACTAAACAATATCGAAATTTCTCCATATGGTCTCCATTGGCCAGACTTGGACGAAAATTTATCCTTTAAAGGATTACTTGAGGAAGACTATGGACAGTTCACAGGTTTTCCAGGAAAGCAGAGAAGAACCATCCATAGACAGGTAAGATAAAATAAAACAGTACAAGGAGAAATAATCTTACAATGCCAAAACGAACAGACATCCAAAAAATTTTACTAATCGGTTCAGGACCAATAATAATCGGCCAGGGCTGTGAGTTTGATTACTCAGGAACACAGGCCTGTAAGGCCCTTAAGGAAGAGGGTTATAAGATTGTCCTGGTCAATAGTAATCCTGCTACTATTATGACAGACCCGGAACTATCAGATAGAACCTACATAGAACCTATCATTCCAGAGATTTTAGCCAAGATAATTGAGAAAGAACGACCCGATGCCCTGCTCCCTACTATTGGAGGACAAACTGCCCTGAATGTAACTACCCAGTTAGTTGAAAAAGGTATCCTGGAGAGATATAAGGTTGAACTTATCGGGGCAAATTATCAGGCGATCAAGAAGGCAGAAGATCGCAATCTCTTTAAAGAAGCAATGAAAAAAATTGGCCTCAATGTTCCAAAGAGCGGGTTAGCCTATAATATCTCTGAGGCAAATAGGATAGCCACAAATCTAGGCTTCCCTTTGGTTATTCGACCTAGCTTTACCCTTGGAGGGACAGGTGGAAGTATAGTCTATAATCTTGAAGAATTTGAAAGATTAGCTATCTATGGACTTGAATCAAGTATGATCAGTGAGATATTGATCGAAGAATCTGTTTTGGGTTGGAAGGAATTTGAGTTAGAGGTAATGCGAGATCTCAATGATAATGTGGTAATTATCTGTTCCATTGAAAATTTTGATCCTATGGGGATACATACTGGTGATAGTATTACTGTTGCCCCAGCCCAGACCTTAACGGATAAAGAATATCAGCAGATGAGAGATGCCGCAATAAAGATTATCAGGGAGATAGGGGTAGAAACAGGTGGATCAAATATCCAGTTTGCCCTTAATCCTATAAATGGTCGGATAGTGGTTATAGAGATGAATCCAAGGGTATCTCGGAGTTCAGCCCTGGCCTCAAAGGCAACAGGTTTTCCTATTGCCAGGATTGCAGCAAAATTGGCGATAGGTTATACCCTGGATGAGATTCCTAATGATATTACTAAAAAGACACCAGCCTCTTTTGAACCAACCATAGATTATTGTGTTGTCAAAATTCCAAAATTTAACTTTGAAAAATTTAAGGGGACTGAAGATATCCTGGGGATATCTATGAAATCTGTAGGTGAAAGTATGGCCATTGGGAGGACGTTTAAGGAAGCTCTCCAGAAGGGGTTAAGATCATTAGAAGCAGGAAAAAGTGGATTAGATAACACTGTCAGACTTGATCCTGCCTTAGATCGTAACCATATCCAGGATATAATAAAAAAGAAGTTGATAACCCCTCATTCTGAACGTATATTTTACATAAAATACGCCTTACAGCAGGGTCTTACCATAGAAGAAGTCAATAGGCTTACCAATATTGATTGCTGGTTTTTAAAAAATATTTCACAGATTGTTAATTTTGAGAATTACCTAATCAATACTCTAAAAAAGGGGGAAGGATTAAACGAAAGTAATTTAAGGAAGGCCAAGGAATATGGCTTTTCAGATCGACAATTAGCAAAATTAGCTGGAAGTAAGGAAGACGAGATCCGAAGACTTAGAAATGAATTCAACTGTCTACCAGTATATAAGGCTGTTGATACCTGTGCAGCTGAGTTTGAATCCTATACCCCATATTATTATTCAACCTATGAAAAAGAGGATGAGATTTTACCTTCTAACAAGGAGAAGGTTATAATCCTGGGAGGTGGGCCGAATAGGATCGGTCAAGGGATTGAATTTGATTATTGTTGTGTCCATGCCTCTTTTGCCTTAAAAGAATTAGGATATGAGACTATAATGATAAATAGCAATCCTGAGACAGTAAGTACAGATTATGACACCTCAGATAGATTATACTTTGAGCCATTAACCTTTGAGGATGTTTATAACATCATAGAAAGAGAAAGGCCAATGGGTATCATTGTCCAATTTGGGGGTCAGACCCCCTTAAATCTAGCCAGTGATTTAAAAAAAGCAGGGGTGAGGATATTAGGTACATCAACTGAGAGTATTGATGAGGCTGAGGATAGATATAGATTTAAGGACTTCCTTGATAGACTTAAACTCAATCAGGCTGAGAATGGGATTGCTATTTCTACATCTGAAGCTGAGGAAATCACTAACAGAATTGGTTTCCCGGTGCTTATGAGACCTTCATATGTCCTGGGCGGAAGGGCTATGCGTATTGTTTACGATAAAGACTCCTTAAGAGAATTTATGACCACAGCGATTGAGATATCGGAAGATCGTCCGATACTGATTGATAAATTTTTAGAGGATGCAATTGAGATTGATGTTGACGCAGTTGCAGATGGAAAGGATTGTGTTATCGCCGGGATCATGGAGCATATCGAAGAGGCGGGGGTGCATTCAGGAGACAGCGCCTGTGTCTTGCCTCCTTTTTCCTTAACAGATGAGCTTATAGAAGTAATAAAAAATAATACCTATCTCTTAGCTAAGGAGTTAAAGGTAATTGGATTGCTAAATATCCAGTTTGCCATTAAGGATGATGTTGTCTATGTCTTAGAGGTAAATCCTCGAGCCTCTCGAACCGTGCCTTTTGTGAGTAAGGCAACTGGTATCTCCTGGGCAAAGATCGCAGCCAAGGTAATGGTTGGTAAGACCATTAAAGAATTAGGGATTAAGGAGAAATTTATTGAAGGATATGTAGCTATTAAAGAGGCGGTCTTTCCATTTAATAGGTTTAGTGATGCGGAGATAAATCTTGAACCAGAGATGCACTCTACTGGGGAGGTTATGGGCATTGATAGTTCTTTTGGCATTGCCTTTGCTAAATCCCAATTAGCCGCATCCCAGGATCTTCCTTTAGCAGGAAAGGTCTTTATTACTGTAAAAAATAAAGATAAGAGATCAGTAGTTTTTATTGCTAAAAAATTAGTTGATATGGGTTTTGAGATCGTTAGCACCAAAGGGACAGCCAAGGTTTTGAGACAAAACAATATTAATATTACCCAGGTCTTTAAGATTTACGAGGGTAGACCTAATGTGATTGATCTGATAAAAAACAGAGAGGTAGGTTTGATTATTAATACCCCGATTGGAAAATATCCCCAGGAGGATGAAAAAAAGATCAGGAGAGAGGCTATCCAGAATAACATCCCTCTAATTACGACGATCTCAGGTGCCTCAGCAGTAGTAAATGGGATTGAATCCCTTAAGAAACGAGGGTTGGAAGTAAAGCCGTTGCAGGAGTATTACTTGTAATGGCTATAAAATAGCTTTTTTATTTTATAGCCATTACAAGTTTAGCTTTTAGTATAGCCTGGAGTTTTTTTATTTTTTTAAAAACTCCAGGCTATTTTTTTAGGTAAGGACTCGTTAGAAGAATGTGTGATTTTACGCATCATAGTGTAAAATCACACATTTTTTTGGTAAAAAAACCAAAACATAAAAAGATGACTTATTGTAATAATGGAAATTACTATATTGGCATGAAATGTGCATTAATAGTTCTTAGGGAGGGAAGGTTATAGAAAGGCTCAGGAGAGATTATGATTTAAAGGAGGTAAAAATTATCTAATTAAGAGTTATTGAAGATTCAGCAAATGAAATGAAGATATTTACCTATAATAATTCCACCTCCATTTGGGATGTGATTGATACTGAAGTTGATGCAGAGAATAATCTTCTAATCTGCAAGGTGAGCCATTTCTCTACATATACAGTAGCTAAACAGCTACAACCTGATCAAACAGGACAAGCAATCTCACATTCTGATAGTGGTTCCAGTGATGGTAAGAACGGATGTTTTATTAATACAGTTCTTCTTCAAAATTAAAAGGCAAGAAAGGATTTGCAATTAAAGCGCCACCCTGATGATGCTCCGAAAAGAGCGCCAGGGTGGCGCTCTTTTTAATTGGAGTAGTATAATTACAATTCATAAAGTTTACTATCATAATTTACACTATTCTTCTTAGCCAATCCCCCTATACCTTTACCATCTCCAAAAGAAAATGGCTCTTCATTCTCAAAGACATCTCCCATTTCTGCTTCTATCTTCTCCGGATCTTCTCCCTGTTCCATTCGATTTATAGCCTCTTCCATACCCGTCCCCATTTTTATTCCAACCATATCCGAAAATTTACGCATTAAATTAGCAGCTTGACGTGGGTCATCACCTTTTTCAATGCCCTCAGCCTCTCTTGCTAACATCCCTATAGCCTTTTCCATCTTGGCCTCGTCAAAAGAAGGCATGTTCATCTCACCACTACCATCATCTTTTTTATTTGATAACTTAGCAAAGGTAGATAGTTTTCTACTTAATGTTACCTCTTTGCACCGTGGACAAACAGGAGTGGAAGTAGTGTTCACTGACCTTGAAAAAAAATTAAAGATGGTATTGCATGGGTCACAATAAAATTCATAAATCGGCATGACAAAAGGACCTCCTTTTTATGAACCTATCCCAAAATTCGGCATCCTTCATTTAAGGCCAAAAATAGTTTACATTTTTTGAATAAATACGAGATTGCTTTGTCGGCTAGCCTCCTCGCAATGACAAGCTGGACGACCTTTTCTGTCATTGCGAGGAGTGTAACGACGAAGCAATCTCAA
>JAZDLJ010000047.1:0-6329 GCA_043802115.1 bacterium
GATGAAGCACTCCTTCAGAGTGCTATTTGTTTTTTTACTGCTCCCAGGGTTGCGCTTCGCTTACCCTGGGCTAGTATGATATTTCCTTTCAGGAAATCAATAAGGTTCTTAGGATAAGTCTATCCTTAACATAGTGAGTTGTGAATTCTAATCGTACAGGTCGAAATTTTGGAGGCACATCAACAAATAAGTCAAAATAAGAATTGCTGCAGGGTTTGTCCTTGCCCTATTATGTAGATTATACTTACTTTGATGTCCACCAAACTTCTTAGCAATTTTAATAAGTGACGTTATAGGGATAATCTAATTGCACAAGTTGAAGAATGAAATTTCTTATAGATAATGACATATTTAAGAATCAAATTAAATAGAATAATTCTACTTTTTATTGATATAAAGGCTTTTTAAGTATTTACACCCATCCAAATATTAGTGAAAGGATAATAACAATCCTCTTCCGAAATAGTCTTTGCTATTCAATAAAATGGCTAATTTTTAATTGTACCGGTTGAAAAATTATAGCATATTTATTAATAAGTTGATATAATGCTTTGTCATGTTTAACTTGTAAATATTCAGTAAACCCCTACCAGATATATAGATTTTCAGGTAAATAATTATAAAGAAGATTGAGGTTGAGCTTAATCCTACAACGTCAAGAGGTTTTAAACAGTCGTTGTAGTGTCCCGAAGGGACAATTGAAAATAGCCCAGCAATTTATTGCTGGGTTAACAATGCATAAAAAAACAAGAGAGTCCAGTAGGAACGATTGAAATAAATCATGTCTCATTGCTAGTCATTTTTCAGTCGTCCCTACGGGACTCAAAAATATTTTTAATTCTCCAATCCCTGAATATTTACATACTTTTTGAAGAAGATACCTAATTTTTATTTTTCTTATCGTCCATAACAGGTAGACCTCAATGTCTGAGATAAAAGATCAAAATAGCCGTGGAAAAATTTTAATTATGGAGGACGACCCACTAATCCGAGAGTCTTCCAAGAAGATGTTAGAAAAATTTATTTATGAAGTAGAACTTGCCTGGGATGGAGATGAGGCAATCTGTTTATATAAGAAGGCAAAGGAATCTAATAAGCCATTTAATGTTATAGTAATGGATTTAATTGTCCCTGGAGGAATGGGTGGGAAAGAGGCTTTTCAAAGGTTATTAGAATTTGATCCTAAAGTTAAGACTATTATTACAAGTGGCTGTTTTGATGATTATACTATATCTGAATATAAAGGATATGGATTTAGTGGGGTTATTAGCAAGCCATATGACCTTGACGAGTTGGATCAGATCATTCAAAATATAATGATGAATAATGAGTGATGAATTCTTCCTTATCAATTCATCATTTTTTCCTCTTACTTATTTAATAGGCGGATAGACACCCCATTCTGTATTCCTTCCAATAATAGGCCTTATACCTACTACACTAAAAAATAATTGTGTGCTGGATACATCCTGAATTGATGTCCTGACCTCCTTAAAATATTTTGAGAGTAATTGATGGGCAAAGAAACGAAAGATTGCTGAGATTAGAAATAAGGTAAGAAGAGGGTATCCAAATAAAGGCGGTAGATATTTGACCAAAAAACCGCCTAGTGTTGCACCTAGAAATATAGCTATCCCATTTATTAAATTAAAATATCCCAGACATCTCACCCTTTTGGGAGCGCTTACAGCATCATAAATAAAATTAGAGGCGCTGAGATTAAAACCACTCCAGACAGTCCCAGAAAAAAGCTCAATAAGAAATAAATAGATTGGATTTTTACTTATAATCCAAAGTAATGGTACTACAGGGATAAGAAGGCTCGTACTTTTAACAATCTTTACGCTTCCAATACTATCTATATTCCTCCCCCAGATTGGAAATGTAACTAATCCGATAATCGTTGAGGAGAGAAGGATTGCGGTATAAGTCAAATAATTAAAATGAAGGTTTTGGAGCATATAAACACTAAAATAAGGAGCAGCTAATTGTGTCGCAAAGGTAATACCTGAGACATAAAAGGTGAACTTGACAAAATTACTCTCTTTAAATCGGCGAATGAACATCCAGAAATTAAAATTATTCTCAGGTGAACAATCAAAATGGACATCGTTCATCTTGGTCATATAATAAAGCGAGGCAAAGCGAAAGATAGTTGCCCCAGCAAAAAGAAGAATAAAACCTAAGGTAGGATTAATCTTTTTAATAAAAAAAAGCAACGATCCCCAGAAGGCAATCCCAATGATGCCAGCTATCCCTACTACCCGCGATCTCCATCCAAGATACTGCCCACGCTGTCCTTCAGGGAGATAATCACTCACCAAACTACCCCAGGCAGGGCCGATAATACTCCCAATAAATTTAAAGAGAGAGATTAAAAAAATAAGGATTACTATCTTGGCATTGATAGAAGAGATTACCAGGGGTAGAAATGTTAATGGGATTAGTAAGCTTGCTTGGATCCCTATACCATAGATAAGCAATCTTCGACGATCACCAGCCAACTGAACAGCTTTAACTGCCAGGAATTGAGAGATTGATGATAAAAAGCTAGGGATTGCAATAAGTAATCCGATTTGCTGAACGCTTGCCCCGATAAATAGGCCATAGGGGATAAGATAATAATCTATTATACTGATCATTACTTGAGCAACAACGCCTTCTTTCCAGCAATACTCAAGACTTTCCCTGGTCTCTTTTGGCAATGATTCTCTTATTACACTTCTCATTATTAATAAATGATGAATTCAGAATGATGAACTAAAAAAAACAAGCACTATTCTAGTACAATTAAATTGTCACCCTTCAGACGGACTTTTTTTCCCGAAGGGGATAGATAATAATATTCAGATGGTTAAAACGTCATCGCCCGTAAACCCGCATAAAAAACAAACATTTTCCTATACGCTCGATTTATTCACACCCATACTTTTTTATAAAAAGTTTTTTTGCTACCTGGACTAACGACATGTAACTAAAAAGAATAATAAGAAGGGCTATAAAATAAGAAGGAGGAGGAGGGACAAAACCAAGATATTTAGCAAGCGGAGAAAAAGGGATGATAATCCCTATACCAATTATCATAATGGAGGTGAGTACTAAAAAAATACTTGGCTTACTTTCAATAAAAGGTATTTTATCCGTACGAATTATATAGATTATCAGAGTTTGAGAACAAAGAGATTCTATAAACCAACCAGTATGAAAAAGTTCAGGTGAAGCCTTAAATATAAACAACATAACGCCATATGTTATAAAGTCAAAGATAGAACTAATAGGGCCTATAATAAGCATAAAACGTTTTATATATTCTACATTCCATGGTCTGGGTTTAGCAAGATACTCTTTATCTACATCGTCAGTTGGGATTGCTATCTGAGATAGATCATATAAAAAATTATTTAAAAGAATTTGAATGGGCAACATAGGTAAAAAGGGTAGAAATATACTTCCTCCTGTCATACTGAACATATTCCCAAAATTTGAGCTTGCCCCCATCTTAATATATTTTACTATATTGCCAAAGGTCTTTCTTCCCTCTATAACTCCATCTTCCAGTACCATAAGACTCTTTTCAAGAAGAATTATGTCTGCTGATTCCTTTGCGATATCAACAGCATTATCAACAGAAATACCTACATCAGAGGCCTTTAAGGCCGGGGCATCATTTATTCCATCACCTAAATATCCTACAATATGTTTGTTTTCACGCAACGCATTTATTATCCTTTCCTTCTGTAAAGGAGATAACCTGGCAAATACCGTTGTCTCTTTGACTAATTCCTTAAGCTCGTTATTATCTAATTTATCTATCTTACTCCCGGTAATCAGTCCTTTGACATTAAGCCCTACCTCACTGCATATCTTTTTAGTAACTAATTCATTATCCCCTGTCAGAACCTTAAATTCTATGCCTAATTTTTTAAGGGCCAAGATCGCCCCTTGAGCAGAAGGTTTAGGAGGATCAAGAAAGGCAAGATACCCTTTAAGGATCAGATTATTCTCATCATCTTTCGAGTAAACATCTTTATTTTTGTCCATGTCTTTATAGGCTATAGCCAAGACCCTGTAACCGTCCTCACTTAAATTATCATATTCTTCTTTTAAATCCGAAAGGACAATTTCATCCATATCTAAAATTTCATCATCCAGTTCATACCTGGAACATCTTTTATAAATCTCTTCAGGTGCCCCTTTTGAGATCATTCTGTGTCTGCCATCTACCTCAACAACTACTGACATTATTTTTCTAGAAAAATCAAAGGGTATTTCATCAATCTTTTTATACTTTTCTATTACTACCTCTTTATGACTAAGGATAGCTTTATCTAATATATTTTTTAATCCTGTTTGATAGAAACTATTTATATATCCAAATCTTAAGACATCATCATCCTCTCTTCTCACTATATCGCAATGTTTTTCTAAAACTATTTTATCTAAGGTAAGGGTGCCTGTCTTGTCAGTACAAATAATATCCATAGCCCCAAAATTTTGAATAGAATTAAGGCGTTTAACAATCGTCTTTTTTTTCGACATGACAATAGCCCCTTTAGAAAGATTAATAGCTACAAGCATTGGAAGCATCTCTGGAGTAAGGCCAACGGCAACACTTAAAGAAAAAAGCAAGGCTTCAATAAAATTCCCTTTCAATATAGCATTTATTGCGAAAATAAAGATTACAAGGACAAGCATAAAACGGATCATAAGCCAGGTAAATTGATGGATGCCTTTATCAAAGTTTGTCTCTGTTCTTATTGTTATTAATCTGCGTGATAATTCTCCAAATTGAGTAGAGATACCTGTCTTCACAACCACTCCTATGGCTGTTCCACTTACAACACTTGACCCCATAAAGGCAATATTAGTTAGCTCTGATAAAGAATAATTTTTAGGCTGGATAATCCCAGGAAACTTTTCAATAGGAAATGCCTCGCCAGTCATTGAGGCTTGATTAATAAATAAATCCTTACAGGAGATTATTCGTAGGTCTGCTGGAATCATATCGCCTGCAGATAAATCAATAATATCTCCAGGTACAATCTCCCTAATTTTAATCTCCTCACGCTTACCATTTCTTAGAACCGTAGCAGTTGCACTGACCATTTCGCTTAACTTTTCAGCCTCCTTCCCTGCCCGATGTTCTTGAATAAAAGATAAAAAGACACTCATCCCTGCCATTAAGGAGACTAATAATGCGCTTATTTTTTCTCCAAAATAAAAGGAAAAGATAGCAATTATCAACAATACAATAACTAATGGATTAAGAAATTTAGAGAAGATTTCAACAACAATAGTTCTTTTTTTCTTTTTGGCAGGCTCATTAAATCCATACTCTTCAAGACGTTCTTCTACCTCATCATCAGAAAGGCCATTTAGAGAGGTTCCAAGTTTCTCGAAGAGTATTTCTAAAGTTAGGGTGATATAATCACTATCCTTTCCTTTAAGAAATCTGCTTGCATTTAAATTAGCAGAAGCTGGCATTACTTATTCCTTTTTAGAATCATTGGAAATTTTAAAATAACAATACTACTCCAACTTTATTTTTTCCAAATGGTTGTGTTAGTTAAGGCCAGTAACATAAGGCACAAAGGCACAGAGTTTTAAGGTTTTTTTAGTTTTTCCCTTTGTGCCTTTATGCCTTTGCCACTCTGTGCCTAAACAGTTAGTTACAAAACTAACCTGCATTACCTCAGAAAAACCAAAGTTGGAGAAGCAGAGAAGTATACTTCCTCAAATCTTTCTATCTCGGGCATAACAAGTCTTCTGAATCATAAGGCTTTGTTTCAAACTGAAGGACAGGATGAATAATATTAAGTTTACATAAAAGAACCTTTCTTACCTGTATTGCTAATTCATCGACCTCGCTCAACATCTGGTCAGGGACAATTATATGAACATCTAAAGCAATAACATTAGGTGATAAATTCCAGACATGAAGATGATGGATACCTTTTATCCCATTTATAGATTCTATCTCTCTCCTAATTGCTTCAAGATCGATATTTTCAGGAGTAGCATTGGTTAAGATTATGAATGCCTCCCTTAAAATAATCCAGCCATTATACAAAATTATTATTACAATAGTCCATGATATAATTGGATCAAGCCAATACCAAGGTTTATAAAGCCAAATCAAACCTAAAACCACAATCCCGAGGGAGATAAGGGCATCGGTCAGCATATGAAGAATGGAATATATACTACTCCAACTTAGTTTTTTCCAAGTGATTGTGTTGGTTAAAACCAGCATGTTAAGGCATAAACGTATTGAAACACAAAGTTTTTTAAGATTTTTTTTGTTTTTTCCTTTGTGCCTCTGTGCCTTT
>JAZDLJ010000107.1:0-8115 GCA_043802115.1 bacterium
CTAAATCTAACCCTGTAGAGGTAGATTCAGAAGATAATAAGGAGATTAAGGTGAATGGCTGTTTTATTAGGACTATTGGAAGGTAAAAAATAATTGTCATTATCTGAGGAGTCTCCTAGCATAAGGCACAAAGGGCACAAAGTTTTTTTTATTTTTTTCCCTTTGTGCCTTTGCTACTTTGTGCCTAAACAACTAGTTACAAAACTAACCTGCATTACTTCAGAAAAACCTAACCTGGAGTAGTATACTATAGTTTATTATATTAACTTTCTTCTCATGATGTCTACTGCCTCGATTATCTCCTTGGTAATCTTGAGAGAGTCTTCACTTTCAGCAAGATCAATAGTCTCAAAGTCTCCATAATCGACGTCAGTCCTTCTTGAGAGAAGTATCTTGAAATTTTTGATTATATTTATTGGTAGTAGGGCAGGTTTAATAAATCTCAGGCTAAACATAGTAATAACACCTTCATGTGTCTCAGGATTTGCGCCTTCAAGGATAAGGATTGATCTTATTGCATTTAAGGCTGCATAATAACTTCTGTTAATAGATGTCTTATATCTGCCTTCTTTATGATTTACCCTGGCATCTTCTAAAAATTCGTAAGCCTTACCCATTCTTATATCACTTAAAATTTTTTTATCTTCCATCTTTAAGGTCATAATAAGACTCCTTCTTTTGAGATATTTTCATAAAAGGGGGTATTAAATTTTTTTTCCATTTCAAAGGCTTTACTATCTTTTATTAAAGGGGTAAAGGATAGGCCACTTTTTACCTCTTCATCAATGAAGATAGAGATAATTTGGGCTTCCAGATCAGGGGCTTTCTGGTTAACGATAACAAGGATATCAAAATCTGACCACCCATTATGATCTCCTCTTACCCTTGAACCAAAGGCATAGATAGAAATAATCCTCCCGGAGAGTTCTTTTTTAAGCCTTTTTACAATTTTAGTTAATGCTTGATTTTGATAATAATACATATTTAGAAATCCATCTCTTTCTTGCTAGTTTAATTGCAGGAATTTTCATTTTTTTATACGGGTTTGCGGGCTATTGGTTTTTAACTTCCTCAGGGAGAGGGGGAAAAAAATTCGCCCGAAGGGCGCTGGTTTAATAATAACATGTGATCTGTTTAATATCAATTCAGTTTATATTTTTGCCTCTTCTGCAATTTGTGACCAAAAAAACTTCATGGCGCTTATGGATGATGACTTCTTGATCTCCTCCAGTAACTTAGTCAATTAGTGAAATTCGTATTCAAGTTTTAGTGTTAAGAGGTTCCAAAATAAGCATTGCTGCAAAAAGCCAAAAAGGCTTTTTTTCTTGACAATAAGTTAAAATTGTTATTAAATTAATACTTTATTATTTATCCTGTATAAAAATCGCTAAAATCATAGTTTTTGCAAGACAAGGGAAAAATAAATATGCCCCACATAGAACTTATTGATGTAACTAACAGAGATGGTGTCCAGACATCAAGGATATGTCTGGCTAAGTTAGAAAAGACTATGATTAATATGTATCTTAATGAAATGGGGATCTATCAAAGTGAACTAGGATTTCCTTTTACAAACCATGAGACAACTTACATTAATGCCAATCTTGAATTAGCAGAGACAGGAGTACTAAAACCAATCATCCTGGAGGGTTGGAGTCGAGCAATTGTTAGTGATATTGAAGAGGCATTAAGATTAACAAAGATAGAACATCTTAATTTATCTATGTCAACATCAGATATAATGATAAAAGGAAAATTTCAGGGTAAGAAAACCCGTAGTGATATCATTAATTCTATGACCGAGGCTGTGGATTACGCCAAGAAAAGAGGGGTAAAATCTGTTGGGGTCAATGCCGAGGATGCCTCACGATCAGATATGGAATATTTAGTAAAATTTGCTAAGGCTGCTAAAGAGCATGGGGCAGATAGATTTAGGTATTGCGATACCCTTGGATATGACGATCCTTTTACTATCTATGAAAGGGTAAAACATCTTGCTCAGGAGGTAAAATTACCCATAGAACTACACTGTCACAATGATTTGGGAATGGCAGTGGCTTGTTCAGTAGCCGGGGCAAAAGGGGCGATCGAGGCTGGGGTAGATGCCTATATAAATACCTGTATTAACGGTGTTGGTGAGCGGGCAGGAAATGCGGATTTAGTCGCAGTTGTTTTAGCCCTAAAAAAGGCAAGCGGATTTCAAAAATTAAATATTTTAAATCCACGCGTCGATCTTTCTAAATCCTGGCAGATAAGCCGATATGCTGCCTATTCTTTTGGTTTGCCAATTCCAATGAATCAAGTAGGGATTGGCGAAAATGCCTTTGCCCATGAATCAGGCATTCATGCGGATGGCGCCTTAAAAAATAGGGATAATTACGAGCTATATGCTTATGAAGAATTAGGCCGAGGAGAGCCTATTACGGTAGAGACTGGCCGAATGATTACAACAGGAGAATACAGCGGAATTAAGGGTTTTAGAAATGTGTATGATAAATTAGAGGTCGAATTTAAGGACGATAAGGAGGCGTATCGTATCCTTGAATTGGTAAGATATGCTAATATTCATAAGCAAAAACCGCTTACAGAATCAGAGTTGTTATTTATAGCTAAGTATCCTGAGACAGCCCGGAAGGTCATGACTGTTACGCCGGCTAAGAATTAACCTCTAGCAGGCAGAAAGTAGCTTTTTTACTTTCTGCCTGTTAGAGGTTAATTCTTTTTGAGTTTTTGGAGTCGCAAATTGCAAAAGAACCTTAAATGTCCAAGTACAAAAAGTTACTATTAACTATATTACAGGGAACATCGGATAATAATATCTTTTTTGCTGATTTGTGCTAGTTACTAAAATTATTAGGTTTTAATGAACGAATACGTGGAGATCACCACATCTTCACAAAAGACGGAGTGAAAGAAATTATAAACCTGCAGCCAAATAAAGCAAAGGCGAAACTATATCAAATAAGACAGGTTAGACAATTAATTTGTTACTATAGATTTACGCTTGGAGATAAGGAATAAATGTAATGAACAAATATGAAATTATAATTTATTGGAGCGAGGAAGACAAGTCTTTTATCGCCGAAGTCCCTGAATTACCTGGATGTATGGCGGATGGAGCTACCTATTATGAAGCAATAAAAAATGCGGAAGTTATCATTCAGGAATGGATTGAAACAGCGAGAGGATTAGGGAGAGAAGCGCCAGAACCGAAGGGTAAGCTTATGTATGCCTAAAAGGAAGAAGACAAGAAAAATGGAGTAACTTATGGGAAAGACACTCGCTGAAAAAATCATCGAGGAACATTGCGGACACAAAATTAAACCAGGACAAATTGTTATTGCCAAGGTAGATGTCACTGCTGTTCAGGATGGGACAGGTCCGTTAACTGTCCAGATACTAAAAGACATGGGCATGGAAAAGGCAATAAATCCGGCAAGGACTATCTTGTTCATTGATCATGCAGCCCCTAGCCCAAGAAAAGAACTCTCTAATGCCCATAAATTATTAAGAGAATTTGCCAATAAGACAGGGGCTATTCTTTCTGAGGTAGGGGAAGGTGTTTGTCATCAGCGTTTAGTTGAAGATTATATAAACCCTGGTGAAATCTTAATTGGCGCTGATTCTCATACCTGTACAAGCGGAGCGTTAGGAGCTTTTGCTACAGGGATGGGATCTACAGATATTGCTATTGGCATTGCTCTTGGGAAAACCTGGTTAAAGGTACCTGAGACCGTAAAAATAGAAGTAAATGGAAGGTTCTCCAAAGGAGTTTATGCCAAGGATTTAATCCTCCATATAATTGGCAGGATTGGGGCAGATGGCGCAACTTATAAGGTCTTAGAATTTACAGGCAAAACTATCTCTAATATGAGCATGTCAGAACGATTTACCTTGTCTAATATGGCCGTTGAGGCTGGAGGCAAGGCGGGTCTAATAGAGGCTGATGAAACGACCTTAAGCTATTTAAAATCTAAGGAGCGGGGAAATAAATTTAGAAAGATAACCTCAGATGATGATGCAGAATATGCAGATATCTTAAAAATAGATGTAACTACCCTTGAACCAACAATATCCTTCCCTCATACAGTGGACAATACCAAAACAGTAAAAGAGGCGAAAGGGATAAAGGTGGATCAGGTCTTTATTGGTACATGTACTAATGGGAGATTAGACGATCTTCAGATAGCAGCCAGTATCTTAAAAGGTAGAAAAAAGGCTAAAAACGTGCGGTTAATTGTCACTCCTGCATCAAGAGATATTTATATTGAAGCCAGTCGGCAAGGGATATTAGCAGAATTAGCAAAAGCTGGAGCAGCAATTATTAACCCAGGTTGTGGAGCTTGTGTCGGGGTGCATGAAGGTATCCTAGGAGATGAAGAGGTTTGTCTGGCTACCCAAAATCGTAATTTCTTAGGAAGGATGGGGAATCCTAAAGGTTTTATTTATTTGGCTTCTCCAGCGTTGGCTGCGGCTTCAGCTATAAAGGGTGAGATTGCTGATCCAAGAGAATTTCTTTAACTCAAAAAATTTTAATGACCGATAAAATATATAATCCTCATGATAGCTTTTTTAAGGAGGTTCTTGGAAAAAAAGAAACAGCCGTAGATTTCTTTAGTAATTATTTACCAGCAGAAATTATCAAGCTAATTGATATAAAAAGTTTACAGATAAAAAAAGATAGTTTTGTAGAAAAAGAACTCAGACAGTTCTATTCAGACATCCTTTATCAAGTAAATGCAAAAGGGGAAAAGGCATATCTTTATCTTTTATTTGAACATCAAAGCTCAACAGATAAGTTTATGGCCTTTAGGTTACTAGAATATAAGGTCAAGATATGGAAACTTGAAAAAAATCAAAAAGCTCAATTAAATCTTTTGCCACCTATTATCCCTTTGGTTCTTTATCATGGGGAGGAAAAATGGAATGCTGGAAATAAATTTTCAGATATAATTTCTCTTGAGGGCAAAGATGAATTAAGGCAGTATTTACCCGAATTTTCATATATCTTATATGATCTTTCAGCCTACAATGATGAAGAGATTAAGGGTAACATAATCAACAGGGTTACTCTTTATCTATTTAAGCATATCTTTGATAAAGACTTTTTGTTATACATAAGGAAAATATTTCCTTTATTAAGGAATTTATTAACAGGAGACAAGACTGCCTTAGAATATTTGGAGACAGTTTTAAGGTATATAATGAACGCAAGGGAAGATGCGAGTCAAGAGGTATTAAAAGAAATAGTTCAAGAGACTATTTCAAATGAGACAGGAGGTATAATTATGACAGTAGGCGAACAATTAATAGAAAAAGGGAGGCAAGAAGGAATAGAGAAAGGAATAGAGAAAGGAATAGAGAAAGGAATAGAAGAAGGAATAGAGAAAGGTGAGCTGATCGGTGATATCCGAATTGCACAATTAATGAAAGGCATACAACTGTCAGATAAAAAAGAACTTGAGCAGTTATCAGTACAAAAGCTGCGAACTAAACTTGAGGAAATAGAAACATTAGGAGGTAAGAACTAATCTTATGTTACTTAAAGGAACAGCCTGGAAATTTGGAGATGATATTAGTACCGATTTAATAGCGCCAGGGCGCTTATTCCATTTAAGGACTAATCTACCAGAACTTACGAAACATGTCTTAGAAGATGCTGATCCTGGATTTGCCAAAAAGGTCAGGGCTGGTGATTTTGTGGTTGCTGGGAAAAATTTTGGCTTAGGCTCAAGTCGGGAACATGCCCCAAGGATTATAAAACTAGCGGGTGTAAGCGCTGTTATAGCCAAATCATTTGCAAGGATTTTTTATCGTAATGCTATTAACATTGGATTACCTCTTTTAGAATGTGATCCTGCTCTAATAGAAAATGGAGATCAATTAGAGGTTGATCTGAAAGCTGGAACGATAAATATTGTTAGAAAAAATAAACAATTAGAATTTATACCTATGCCTGAGGTTATGGTTCGACTTGTTAACGACGGTGGACTGATTGAACATATTAAAAAACATGGGGATTTTAAGTTACAACAAGGATAAAGTTGTTTTTTACTTTATCCTTGTTGTAAGATTTTTTTTTAATTGATTGTTCGGCATCCTTCATTTATGCCCAAAAGTAGTTTCACTTTCTTAAAGAATTCAGGAATCAGAATTTAGAATAAATTTGGAATAATACTGTTTGAATTTAAAAGGTATTTGTTATTAGACATAAAATAAAAAATTATGTCTATTAACAAATACCTTAAGGAGCCCTAATGTCACACAAAGTAACCCTAATCCCGGGTGATGGGATAGGATATGAATTATCAGAGGTAACTAAGGCAGTTTTAGAGGCCACAGGGGTAAAATTTGATTGGGAAATCGTTCCTGCAGGTGCAGATGTAATTGAAAGATGTGGCACTCCCCTACCCGACGAGGTTGTTAAGTCTATCTGGAAAAACAAGGTAGCAATCAAAGGGCCTATTACAACCCCTGTAGGTAAAGGATTTAGAAGTGTAAACGTGGCCTTAAGAAAACAATTAGACCTTTATGCCTGCCTAAGGCCTTGTAAGAGTTATCCTGGGGTAAGGAGTAAATACTCCAACATAGACCTTGTAATCGTAAGAGAAAATACAGAGGATCTTTATGCAGGTATTGAATTTCAAGAAGGAACTGTCAAAACAAGCAAATTAATAGAATTCTTTGAACAAAATTTAAGCGTTAAGGTAAAACCAGACTCAGGGATAAGCATTAAGCCAATATCTATCTCAGGCACAGAGAGAATCGTTAGGTTCGCCTTTAAATATGCCCAACAAAACAAAAGACGAAAGGTCACTGCTGTCCATAAAGCTAATATCATGAAATATACAGATGGTCTTTTTTTAGAAGTGGCAAGGAAAATTGCAAAGGAGTTTAGTGATATTGAATTTGAGGATGTGATAGTAGATAATATGTGTATGCAGTTGGTTCAGCACCCTGAGCTTTATGACGTCCTTGTCCTGCCTAATTTATATGGAGATATACTCTCTGATCTGGCCGCCGGATTAATTGGGGGATTAGGAGTAGCCCCTGGAGCTAATTTCGGTGAAGAAATAGCCTTGTTTGAACCTACCCATGGTAGTGTTCCTAAATACAAAGGCCTAAATAAGGCCAATCCTATAGCTATGATTCTATCCGGGGTTATGATGCTAAGGCATTTGGGCGAACAAGATGCGGCTGAAAGACTAGAAAATGCTGTTGCCAAGGTAATTAAAACAGGCAAGTCCGTTACCTACGATATGAAAATTGATCGAAATGATCCTACCTCTATTGGGACAAAGGAAGTGGGAGAGGCGATAATTTCACAGTTGCAAACAGGATAAAATTGCTTTTTACTTTATCCTGTTTGTAACTGTGAAATTTTTTCTACCTGTGCAATTAAATTTTGGGACGCATAATTATTCAGACAATTAAATACTATGCAACCATTAAATAATTATATCTTAAAATTAGTTGAATGGATAAAAAAACTTCATCCTTTTAAAATAGTCCTTTTTGGTTCTTATGCATGGGGTAATCCTAATAAAGAGAGTGATCTCGATGTCGTAGTAGTACTAGAGAAGGAAATACCTCCCAAAAATTTTAAAGAAAAAATGGAGAACTTTTTATTAGTCAAAAAGCTTATTAGAGATATAAATGAAATAATACCCATTGACCTTATTGTCTATACTAAACAAGAATGGGAAAAATTTTTACAAATGGGAAGTTATTTCTCAAAAAAACTAAGCCAGGAAGGAAAGGTCTTGTAATGGTTGGATTTGGCATCTGATGATTTGGCTACAGCAGAGAAGATATTAGATGTAGAATATTTGACAAATATCGTTGCCTTTCATTCTCAGCAATGTCTTGAGAAGAGTTTTAAGGCAATCTTAGAAGAAAATAATCATCAAATTCTTAAAATCCATGATTTAATAACATTATATAGTGTCTGAACGAAAACCCCTTAATTATTTGAATACTAAGGTGTAAATTGTAAAATTTCGCTGCGAAGATTTTAGAATGATAAATATTGATCTGTATAAATCAACATGTTACATTGAGCCTAATTTATTAAAAATGAAAAATTTCAAATCTTCGCCGCACTTTTTAGCCCTC
>JAZDLJ010000185.1:0-8711 GCA_043802115.1 bacterium
TCCTCGCAATGACGAAGCAGACGTTCTTTCCTGTCATTGCGAGGAGGCTTGCCGACGAAACAATCTCATACTTTAGCAAAAAAATAGCATCAGGGGACATCTGAAAATCTGTGCTAAAATTAGCTCAGCATTACTTGTTTAGCACTACCAAAAAATGAGATGAAACAATTGTTGGAGAAATTGCCTAATGAAAATAAAGGTTAGCTATGTTAGATAAATTTCAAGAAGAGTGTGGAGTAATAGGGATATACGGACACCCAGAGGCAGCAAAATTAGCCTACCTAGGCCTTTACGCCCTCCAACATCGTGGGCAGGAGAGTGCTGGAATTGTTACTTGTGAAAAGAGCAGGTTATTCGTTGAAAAAGGGATGGGGCTAGTTGCTGATATTTTTACAGAGGATTGCTTAGCAAGACTTCCAGGTGATATTGGAATAGGTCATGTCCGTTATTCCACAGCAGGGTCAAGTTTGTTAAAAAATGCCCAGCCTATTGTTGTTGATTATGCTAAAGGTCCTTTAGCAGTTGCCCATAATGGAAATCTTGTAAATTCAAAATCAGTAAGAAGTAGATTAGAGAAAGAAGGATCAATATTTCAGTCAACTACTGATACTGAAGTTATAATTCATCTTATAGCTCGTTCCAGGAAAGAAGGATTTGTAGATAGACTTATTGAAGCTCTAATGGAGATCAAAGGAGCTTATTCTTTAGTGATACTTACAGAAAATAGTGTGATTGGAGTAAGAGATCCTTATGGGGTGAGACCTCTGATCTTAGGAAAGGTTGACGGGTGTTACGTCTTAGCCTCTGAGACTTGTGCCCTTGATTTAATTGAAGGAACCTATATTAGAGATGTTGAGCCTGGTGAGATAGTTATTATTAACTCAGATGGTATTGAATCAAGAAGACTATTTTCTGTAAATAAAACTGCCTTTTGTATCTTTGAGCTTATCTATGTTGCTAGATCTGATAGTATATTTTTTGAGAAAAGTGCCTACGCTATCAGGAAGGAATTTGGACGTCAGTTAGCGCGAGAAACTGCTGTTGAGGCAGATGTAGTTATACCTGTCCCTGATTCTGGAACTTATGCTGCCTTGGGGTATGCTGAAGAATCCGGGATTGTTTATGAAAAAGGTCTTATTCGAAATAATTATGTTGGAAGGACATTTATTGAGCCAAAACAATCAATCCGACATTTTGGGGTGAAGGTTAAGTTAAATGTAGTTAAAGATGTTATCTTTGGTAAAAGGGTAGTTATGATAGATGATTCGATTGTAAGAGGGACAACAAGCAGGAAATTGGTTACGATGCTTCAAAATGCAGGCGCTAAGGAAGTTCATATGAGGGTGAGTTCTCCTCCTACAATTTATCCCTGTTATTATGGGATTGATACCCCTTATAAAAAGGAGTTGATAGCCTCCAAATATAGTGTTGACGGGATATGTACTTTCCTGGGCGCTACTACGCTTGCTTACTTGTCTCTAGAGGGATTATTTAAATCTGTAGAGTTTGGGAAAGAAAATTTTTGTACTGCCTGTTTTTCTGGTAAGTATCCTATAAAATTGCCATGCTTTTTCAAAATATAGCGAAGTCATTTTTTAATTTTAACATAAGAAAAAAAGGTCATACTTGTTTTATTAATGGCCAGGTCTTTATTTTTAAAATTACCTCAAATTTTATAATAGCCGAGGTGGGAAAGTCGTATGATGAAAAATATAACGTAAGTATAACCTATGGCAGTAACTTTGAACTAGTTGAGACTACGTGCAATTGCCAATCATTTACTAAAAGATGGAATAGAAATTGTGAACATATATGGGCTGTGCTGCTAAAGGCAGATGAAGTACTTAAAGAACCATATTACCAATTTAATCTTCGATCTCTTAGTAATCAAACGAGGCAGGCACCTTTGATTAAACAACCAAGGGATTGGCGCTTACTAGTTGATGATAGAATCACTAGTGAACAAGATTGTTCTCCCTTCTTTATACTTGACAAACAACGTTCTTTTTTTTGTAAGAAACCAGTTCTTAAACTTGAAAAAAGATATAAGAAGGCAAATGGTGATTGGGGAAAAAAGGGTAGATTGTCCCTATCTCCTTTTACTCATTATCGTAACTGTTCTGCTGAAAAGACAGCCATAGATAAGGCCTTAGCCTTACTTAGTTCTCTCCTTTTTAATACTACCCAGACGGATCTTCTTGAATCTTATGATGTAGATGAGGTTGCCTTACCTTCTGGTTTTGCCTCATCTATACTCCCTCTATTAATTGAAACTGGAAGATTTTACTTTCGGAACTCCTCTAATCAGGAAGTGCTTATTAGTAGTGCTAATAAAGAGGTATGGAAGATTAAAATAGATTTCGTCCTTAGAATATCTGGTTATTACAAATTAATCCCTTCTTTAGTTCAAGGAGATAAAATCCTGGGCATAGATGCCCCTGAAATATTTTTTTCTGATGATCCTCACTGGTTTATCTATAATGGAGAGATTAATTTTTTAGCAGATTCCGTGCCTTTCCAGTGGATAGTTGAATTTAGAAGTCCTGCGCCTATTACTATAAAAGAAAAGGAGATAATTGATTTTCTAAAAGAGCTCGAACAAGACCTCCCTGAAACCTTAGATATGATGGTACTACCAGATAAGTTTAAATTCAGGGAGGTAGAAGATCAATGCCCGTTGCCAGAGTTATTAATAAGTTTGGAAGAGAAGAATGTTGTCTTAGCTCATCTAAATTTTATTTATGAAACGAACACTTTTTTTCAGAACGTAAAAGAGGATGAAAACTTATCTTCTTTGATTGTTAATAATGAAGAACTACGAACTAAGAACCAAGAAGAACTATTTTCAGGTGAAGAGGGCAGGGTGAGGGTTGTAGTAAGTTCACTCAATGGGAAGGCAATTATTACAGATTTTGAGCAAAGGGTTAGGGTAAAGCGAGACCTTGCTGTTGAAAAAAAGACATCTGATGAATTAAAGGAGATGGGCTTTGCAAGGTCTTTACATCAAGGTTTTGAGTGGGCACTTTCATTATCTATTGCCCACAAGGTTTTTGCTGATCTTTTAAAAAGAGATTGGAGTATTGTAGAAAAAGAACACCTTCGAAAGATAAGATCATCATCTATAAGTTATTCTATCAAAACGGAGATCGATTGGTTTGATCTAGAGGTTGAGTTTGATTATGGGATTGAGAAGATCGATTTTATCAAGATGAAAGGTCTTAAGTCAAAGATAAAATCAGATAAATTTATTCAGTTGAGTGACGGCTCCCTTGGAATTTTACCAGAGGAGTGGTTAAAAAAGAGTAATTTCATCCTTGAGATTGGAGAAGAGGATGTCTGTAAAAAATCTCTACATTTTAAACGTTCTCAGGCGTTATTGTTAGATGCCTTAGTAGGATCTGAGCCTGAGGTAAAAATAGATCAAAGATTTAAGGAGTTTAAAGAAAATTTAAATAACTTCAGAGGGATAAAGCCTGTTAATTGTCCAATTAATTTTTGTGGGCAATTACGCCCTTATCAAAAAAAGGGGCTTGATTGGTTGAATTTTTTGAATGAACTTAGTCTTGGGGGATGTCTGGCTGATGACATGGGATTAGGGAAGACGATTCAAGTCCTGGCCTTGTTAGCCCTTGAAAAAGAAAGAGCGAATAGGCTACCCTCATTAGTCATTGTCCCTAAGTCTTTAGTCTTTAATTGGGAAGCAGAGGTTGAAAGGTTTTTGCCAAGTCTAAAGACCATTTGTTATACAGATGTACAGAGAGAAAGAGCATTAGAAAACCTGGATGGAAATTATCTGATTATTACAACCTATGGGGTATTGCGAAGAGATTTCCTGACCCTTCAAGAGATAGATTTTAATTATATTATCCTTGATGAAGGACAGATTATTAAAAATTATCAGACACAGGCCGCTAAGGCGGCCAGGCTATTAAAAGCCAGACATCGTCTTTCTCTCACTGGTACCCCTATTGAAAATCACCTTGGAGAATTATGGTCTCAATTTGAGTTTTTAAATCCAGGATTCCTTGGGAATCATAAAAAGTTTATTAATCGATTTGGAAAAAAAAATAGAGAGTCAGAAGACCTTGAATTGTTGAGAAAAGTTATCTATCCTTTTATGTTAAGAAGGACTAAGGATGATGTAGAACTAGAACTCCCACCTAAGATAGAACAGACTATCTATTGCAAGATGACAGATGGGCAAAAGAGGGTATACGATCAGGTTCGGGATTATTATCTCCAGAGCCTTACAAGGATGATCGATGATAAGGGATTGAATAATTCTAAGATCAAGATATTAGAGGCACTTTTAAGATTAAGACAAATCTGTTGTCATCCCCTCTTAGTAAAAGATTTTTTAAATCAAAAGAGAGAGGAAAGATCTGGTAAATTTAATTCCCTCCAGGAAATGGTTCCTGAGATAATTGAAGAAGGACACAAGATCTTGATTTTTTCTCAGTTTACAAAGATGTTAGCAATTATTAAAGATTGGATGGATGCCCAGCAGATTACCTATCAGTATCTTGATGGCCGGACAAGGGATAGAAGAGAATGTGTTGGTAAATTCCAGGAAGATAATAATTGTAAGGTATTTCTAATTAGTCTAAAGGCTGGTGGACTTGGATTAAATCTAACCGCTGCTGATTATGTCTTTATCTACGATCCCTGGTGGAACCCTGCAGTGGAGATACAGGCAATTGACCGGGCACATCGTATCGGCCAGACCAGGAAGGTTGTCACATATCGTTTAATTACCAAGGACAGTGTGGAAGAGAAAATTCAACAACTCCAGGAGAAGAAGATAGAGATGATAAAGGCCGTTATCCAAAAAGATGAAGGTATTTTAAAAGAGTTGACTAAGGATGAGATTGTTTTTCTTTTTTCGTAACTACTCAGGTACTTATCTCCATGATTACTATGTGTAAAATTTTGCAGGGTGTGTAAAAAGGTGCAGAAAATATGCGGATGTGGCGCAAGAAGTAATCAGTCATGAAGCTATCCAAAAATTTCACCAATATGAAAATTACAAATCTTTCCTCAGAACCCTTAGGGGTTCTTTATTCATGGTTACCTGATAAACTCAAAGCAGAGCATGTGGTCTTTTTACCAGACGCATGTCCAGGGAAATCTCCTTTACCAACAGGGACTGCTGTCTATACACAACAAACTGACTGGCGACAGTTTGCTATTTCTGATTGTGGGTGTGGGATGCGTTTGTTAAAATCTACTTTAACCATTGATAAATTGAATCAATCAATGTGGGATTCTTTGGCAGGGGCTTTAAGAAAGAATAGAGGCATGATAGGAGATCTTGGTGGTGGAAATCATTTTCTTGATGCCTTACTTCCGTATTCAGAAAACTATCTCTATTTTTTGATTCATACAGGTTCTAGGCAGGAGTCCGGAGTAGTAAATGATCTAATTAATAGTCCCTATGACTTTGACAGAGAATTTCAAAGGATTGTAGGGTGGGCTGAAAATAATAGGGCTATAATACAAAAAATTATTGAAAA
Source organism: bacterium (assembly GCA_043802115.1). GTDB lineage: Bacteria > SZUA-182 > SZUA-182 > JAZDLJ01 > JAZDLJ01 > JAZDLJ01. The sequence goes on from JAZDLJ010000185.1 coordinate 5,514, forward strand.
TATTATAGGAAATCTTGAACTTGTCTTGGATTTACCGCATAATACGTACGAGCAACTCGAAAATGGGGTTATTATAAGAAAGGGCAGTGTCAGGTTATATCCAAATCAATTGTCAATTCTTCCATCACATATGTCAGGTGATGCTGTGTTAATTCGGGCTAAAGAAAAAATAAATGAAATCCTATACTCAATGAGCCATGGGACAGGTAGGATAATGTCTCGAAGTGATGCGAAAGAAATGGCTTGTCAGTTTGATTTTACTAATTTTAGAAGTAAAATTATTATGCCTTCAATGATGAGTAATGCCTCTATCACAACAGAAGGTCCCTATGCCTATAGAAACCTAGAAGATTGTCTTCTTATGATAAAGCAATATATTGAAGAGGTAGAACGTTTTAGCGTAGTTGCATATGCTGGACATTTATGACACATTCCGCAACTTGAAAGTGTTCCCAGGGCGTTGCCCTGGGTTGGTATATAACGCTCTTTCAGGGCTAAAGACAAAAATAAAAAGTACTATTTTTTTAAAAATTAGATGCGGAATGTGTGATTGAAAAAAGAAAAGAAGAAATAAATGCCCAGTGTTGTCCTGACCTTAAATTAAGCACGTGGTGATACAGAGGCATAGGGGACATTGGTGCAGAAATTTATACTTTTAGCCTTGGTCTTTATGATTTTTTTACATACAATGTCTGTGTAGGATAAGCAAATTCTATGGAGCGCTCTTCAAACTCCTGCTTTATAGCCAGATTAATTTCCTGCTGAATATCCATATACTTATTATAATCGGCTCCAATAACATAATAAACCACTTCCATTACTAAACTAAAATCTCCATAGGAACAAAAGTGTGCCCGATCAAAAACTGTATCCGGGATATTTACAATTATTTCTTTTATAATTGTCGGTATTTTTTTGAGCTGTTCACTGGTACACTTGTAAGTAACTCCCAGCTTAAAAACTACACGGCGATTTTCCATCCTCTTATAATTACGCACTCTGGAATTAGTAAGATCTGTATTGGAAAAAATCAACTGTTCTCCTCCTAAACTTCGGATACGAGTTGTCTTAATTCCGATGTACTCTACCGCGCCTAAATAATCACCGATAATAATAAAATCTCCCACTTCAAACGGCCGGTCGAACAATATGGCAAAAAAACTGAACAGGTCTCCTAATACTGCTTGTGCGGCGAGCGCTACCGCCACACCACCGATACCCAGTCCGGCAATAACTGTAGAAACTTTAAATCCTAAATTATCTAAAAGCAATACAATTCCACTTCCCCAGATAATAATTTTTATTACACTTACTATGCCTTTAAAGCTTCGTTTCCTATTTTCGTTCTTTTCCTCTTTCAACCAAAAATTTAAAAGCATACAGTTAATTAGCTCTACTAAAAACCGAATTGCTACAATAGTTATGACTACTACGCCGAGTACATTTAAACCCTTTTTTAAAGTATCTGCTAACACTAAATGTTGCGCACCAAGATAAAACGCGGCAAAATAACTCAACGGTATTATATTTTTCTCTAACATACTGATGATAAAGTCATCAATTGTTGTCTGAGTCTTTTCTGCCCAGGATTTTAGCCGTATCAATATCGTCCTTGCGAATAAACGCGCCAACAGAATACCCAAAATGAAAATAACAGCGCAAATCAAAAAGTCCAGGATACTATTTCCAAAAAAATTTTTTTGCCAGATATTTAGACTAATAGGTCACCTCCATGGTTAACTGAATGATAATGAAATGATAAGTATTCGTTTTTTTAAGGTGATAGTAGAATAGTACAAAATTAAAAAAAAAGCAAGGAGACTTCATTTTTTAAATCTTGTTTTTGAAGGCGGTGGAGTGAAGGGGTTTGTAGTGAGAGGTGATCACTACGGTGTAAGTAGTATAATTCGTTGGCTTTCATTACCCCTCCTACTGGTAATTCTTTTACCATAAGTTAGTTCTCCTTTCCCGCCCTTCTACAGTAATTATCATTGTCTAAGCCCTAAGTGTCTCATGGTATATTAACACACAGGGTATCTTCTTAATTTAAAGGATTTCAGAACGTTTGAAATAACAGGCTTTTGGATAAGATAAGTGCTTCGGTATTAGCCGATCTTTTAAGGGTAGATATGCTGCCTTGTGCCCATATACTGGATAATAGTACCCGTAAAAAACGCTATATTATGAGATATCGACAGGGTTTAATTTATACCAGAACCAATATAAAGAATCGGGTACATTCAATATCGGATAATAAAGATATTCAACAGTCATTCAGTGATCTATTCGGTGTAGATGGAAGAAGATTCTTGGAACAATTAAAATTAGACGAACCATATAAGACAATAATAGACAACTATTTGTCTATTATTGATGATATATCCAAAAGAATAGGAAAATTAGATTATCAATTAAAAAAGCAAATAAAAACTAATCCTGACGCGAAATTATTAACCAGCATCCCTGGGATAGGCATAATAACCGAGTATACCATATTGGCAGAAGTTGGTGATATCAATCGATTCGGAAATCATCCTAAATTTGCCAGATACATTGGTATAGTACCTAGCCTTCATCAGAGCGGACAAATATTACATAGTGGTCATATTGTAAAACAAGGAAACAAATATTTAAGAACAGCATTTGTGTAATCAGCGCAAACAGCGATAAGAAGAGATCCCTATCTAGCGGCAAAATTTAATAAGATAAAATCAAAAAAAGGTTATGGTGTAGCGATAGTCGCGATAGGCTATAAGTTAGCAAAATCAACGTATATGGTGTTAAAAAATAAAGAAGAATATAAATATCGTTCACTTAATGGGTGAGGCTGTTAACAAGTCTGGCTAATAATATAAGCCGTTGGATTGATTGGCACACCCTGCCATAATAGTTATTATGCGCATAAGTCCCGATTCTATCAGGGATATAGCGCGAATGGATGTTCAATAAAACTTAGCCGAAACAAAATTGAGGCTGTAGTTTAATTAATCCCGATTATTATCGGGGAGTTGGCTACTTTATTACTATGATTTAACAGGAGGGTTTTATATCTTAATCGGGCATCCTTCATTTACTAGTTTACACTTTTAGGGCGTATTCTTTAGAAAACAAAAAAACAAAAATCTTTTAGACACGGATTAACACAGATTTACACGGATTAAAACCTTTTAATTATCGTTAGTTAGACATAATACTTGA
>JAZDLJ010000216.1:0-13095 GCA_043802115.1 bacterium
CTTGCAAACCTTACTTTCTTCGGACGTCAGGATGAGCGAAGCCTCAATTAGCCGTCCCCCTGTGCCCTATTCCCTTTCATTTCGCAAGGAGGCAGAGATTAAACCACGTTACTATGCTCAATAATCCTTCAAAGTGAGATCTACTTCCTGATGGAACACAAGACCTTCAATCACCCTCTATAGACAATCTTTTTACTCTATTTTATTCGCTATCTCATATTTAAGAAAGTCCGATTCCGTCTGAAGCAACACAATTTAACTATTTGAATATAAAAAAATGTGTCTATGTCCTTGAGTCCTGTTAAAGCTTTAATGTATTGATTTATTGACGTTTATGGCAAGCTGTTGCTTATGGTAATTTTTAATAAAATCTCTCTTTTTTTAAGGTGTTAGGCTGATTGCTATAATATTTACAGGAGCCAACGATATAAGCATATAAAAAAAAATACTGATTATAACGGATTTAGGGGCGACAGTAATATACTGAAATAATTGCATTTAAATAGTATTGCTAAACATTTTTTAGATGACTTATAATCTTAAAAAAGCCTTTTTTAGGTATATAGAAATGATTAGCCATACTAATTATTTATACTAACTTATTGAATTTTTAGGACTAGCTGCCTCCCCTAAATCCGTTATAATCAGAAGAATAGATCATTTACAATTAAGGGATTTTTTAAAAATTCAAAGTTCTGCTCTATTCCATTCTGCTCCTTATAGATCTTTAATATTGATTCTGATTTACTTCTTATTAAAAAATTCTCTTTTATATTATATCTCTATCGCCTCCATAGGAAAAGAACTTTAAAATATCATTTTTTTCTAGTTCAAGGTGCGGAATGTGTGATTCATACTTCACTCTGGTATAATTTGTGCTTTTGTTAAAATATAGGTTATGTAATGTTACAAAGTTAACCTCAATCTTAAACTTTGAAAGCTCAGAGTATGCCCATTTAAAGTATAGCGGATGAAATATAACATCTTTTTGGTCACAAATTGTAGAAGAACCATAATATTATTCTATGCGTTTTGAAGAGGATACAAAAATATAGAAAATTAAGTAGTTTAAAAAAAGAAAAATTTGGGAAAAAATATAACGAGGGATAATTAAACCTTCTGATTTTTAGCAACGAAGACCAAAGAACGATGAACTAAGAATGAGTAGCTACAGATGAAGCATACCTGCAATAAATTGGCGTAATGAGGAATGAAACCCAACAACAACAAACAACGGACATTCTTAAATGAAAAATAAAAAAATCTTGATTGTTGATGATGACAAAATGATAACAAAAATACTTTCCGATCTCCTTACAGAACATAACTATCAAGTGAACGTAGCCAATAATGGGAAGGACTGTCTAAAAAGATTATATGAGAATGTTTACGATTTAATCCTCCTTGATTATGCAATCCCTGATTACGATGGATTACAATTGCTTGAGATGATAAAAGAAAATAAGAGTTACGATACCCCTACTATAATGATTACAGGTAAAGGTTCTGAAGAAATTGCTGTTCAAGCAATGAGAAGAGGTGCCTTAGATTATATTGTAAAAAACAAAAGTTATCTATCTCTTCTGCCCGAAATTATTGAAAGAAATCTAAAAAATTACGAGATAGTAAAGGATCGACAACGTTTAGAATACGAGATCCTCAAGAAGAATGTTGAATTATCAAAAAAGATTAAACAATTACAAGCCTTAGATTGTATTCGGCATGAATTGATAAAAAACCTTAACTTAACTGACATCTTAAACATTATTATATTACAAATAAAAAATTTACTTGAGTGTGAAAGAGTTACCGTTATGCTTCTTGATGAAGAAAAAAAATATTTAAGTATAAAGGCCTCTATCGGATTCCCTGAAACAAGGATATCTAAGATTAAAACTAAAAAGGGAGAGGGTATTTCGGGTTATGTAGCTGAAACAGGGAAAGCTTTATTTATTCCTAATATTGAAGAAGACGAAAGATTTAAAAAAAATAATGAGAAAAAATATTATACAAAATCTCTGATTGTAATCCCTTTAAACTTTGGGAATGAGGTAATAGGTGTAGTCAATGTTAGTAATAAAAAGGGTTGTGTTATATTTGATATTGATGATCTTGAAATCCTAACCACCATCTCCTACGAGGTTGCTATTGCTGTTAAACATGCTGAAATGAATGAAAGGTCTAAAAACGCTGCAGTTATAGATAATAATACAGGACTGTATAATCAACATTATTTCCATGATTATCTGGGACTTGAGATATCCAGGGTACTAAGATACAAACAAAATTTAGCCTTGGCTATTATAGATGTTGATAATTTTAGAAATATTAATACTATTCATGGATATGAAAAAGGAGATTATATATTAAAAAATATTGCTTCTCTTCTAAAAGAAAAAATAAGAACTAATGACATCCTTGCCAGATTAACTAGTTGTGAATTTGCCGTCACTATGCGGGATATAAAGGAATGTGAGGTGGTAAAGGTAGTAGAAAGATTGGTTAAGTCTGTTAGCAAGCTTGATCTACCTATAGAAAATTTTTCTAGATTAAAGTTGGGTATTAGTATAGGAGTTGTGGAATTTAAGAAAGGGATGAATAAAAAGGAATTCATCGAACTAGCCCAAAAAGCTTTAATTATGGCAAAAAAATCTGAAAAAAAACGGTATTATTACTTAAAGGATAATCAAAACTCAGATTGATTGAGACTTACCCCTCTCCCTCTATCCAAATTTCTATATTGAACAGCCTCTGTTATATGCTCGGTTTTGATATTCTCACTTTCATCTAAGTCTGCAATGGTCCTGGCTACTTTTAAAATTTTATCATAACCCCTACCACTCAATCCAAGTTTATCAATTACCTTCCTCATAATCTCATGTGATTCTTTATCTAACCGACAGTAATTCTTGAGATTACTTGAACTCATAAGGGCATTAGGATAAGCGCCATCACCTTTAAATCTCTCTAATTGGATATCTCGTGCCCTAATCACCCGTTCTTTAATAGCATCAGAACTCTCAGAAGGCCTTTCATCAATTAACTCTTCATATTTTAAGGCTGGAACGTAAATCTGAACATCAATACGATCAAGTAATGGCCCTGATATCTTTGCCATATATTTCTTAACACCAATAGGAGTACAAGTGCATTCTTTACGAGAATCCTGATAGTGACCACACATACAAGGATTCATAGCTGCAACCAAGATGAAATTAGCAGGATAGGTGATTGACTGGATTGCCCTTGAGACAGTAACTACCTTTTCTTCAAGAGGCTGTCTCAGTACTTCAAGGACATGACGCCTAAACTCAGGAAACTCATCTAGAAAAAGTATCCCGTTATGCGCAATTGAAACCTCACCAGGCCTGGGGATGCGTCCACCTCCGATTAAACCCGCATCAGAAATGGTGTGATGAGGTGATCGAAATGGTCTGGTGGCGACAAAAGATTTTTCTCTTTTTAATAAACCTGTGATACTGTATATCTTTGTAGCTTCAATCGCTTCCTCAAATGATAAATCAGGCAAAATAGTCGGAATCCGTTTAGCTAACATTGTCTTTCCAGACCCAGGCGGACCGATCATAAGGAGGTTATGTCCACCTGCGGCAACTATCTCTAATGCCCTTTTTACATGTTCTTGCCCTTTAACATCTGAAAAATCTACAGGATATTTTGAACTTTTAAAGAAAAGCTTATCTAAATTAATCTTATACGGTTCTTTTGCTTCCTTTCTAAAAAAATTGATTACCTCTAATAAATTACCCACTGGATAGACCTCAAGTCCTTTTACTATCGCTGCTTCATTGGCATTATCCTGGGGTAAAACAATCCCTTTTACTTGTTCCTTTTTAGCTGTAATTGCCATAGGCAATACCCCCTTGACCCTTTTAATACTGCCATCCAGGGAAAGCTCACCCACTACAAGAAAATCCTTCAGATCCTCTTGCCTTATTATCCCCATATCAGCTAATAGGCCGATAGCAATTGGGAGGTCATATAATGTGCCCTCTTTTTTAATATCTGCTGGGGATAAATTTACAGTAATCCTTTCGGGTGGGAATTCAAAATTTGAATTGCAGATAGCGGATTTGACTCGATCACGGCTTTCTTTAACAGCTGAATCTGGCAGGCCAACAATCGAAAAACAAGGAAGGCCGGTTGAAAGATCAACCTCAACGTCAACTAGTAACCCATCAATTCCTTCAATTGCACTACTTATAACTTTCGTGAGCATCTATTTTGAATGATGAAGTATAAAATTTTTTAATGATAAAATTAGAATTGTCGCACAGACTACCAGAAAATTTGCTGAAGATACATTTATTTCATAATTCTGACTTCATCGTTCTGTTATTGTTGTGTCTTAAATCGTCAATATTTTTTAACCAACCTTCCAGGACATTAAGAATATCAGTATCTCTATCTTCCTTTACGTGCAGTGTCCTAACCTGAGCATCAACTTCTCCTTGTTTTAATTCTTTTACTTTGGCAAGTTTGACTTTTATTTCACTATTACCAGGGGCTACCTTTAACATCTTTTGATATATTTCAAGCGACTTATCATATAATTTTTGTTCTGTATATAACTCTGCTAAGGTCACAGTATCAAGGGTGTCTAAGCCTTCTGATGGGTTTTCTTCTGTAAAAGATAGTTGAGTAGTTGAATTGCTAATTGGTTCGGTAGAAAAAAAATCAGGCAAGCATGTTTCTTCAATCAATGGCATCTCAAGATCGTTCAATTTTAATTCATCTTTACCTTTCAAAGTATCTCCTACTTCTTCATGTAAGGCTTCATACCGGCTAATATCAAATTCAAAGGTATCTGAAACTGTCTGTTCTTCTTCGTTCTTTGTTTTTGGTTCTTCGTTGATTGTTTGTTGAAAATCATTTTTAATAATTAAAGCGAGATGCTCATCTTCTCTTATGTTTACTTTCGGCATAAGCGATTTCTCTAGATCTGCAGAGGAGATGATCTCTACTTCTTTATCTAAAAAATCTCCACTCATAGATGGAACATTAATAGAAGAAAAATCTACTTCAGGAAAGATTTCATCTTCAATTTCTATATGCTCTATCTTTATCTCTGGAAAAGATGGTTGAGGGGTTGGGTTGTTAATTGGCTTTCGTTCCTCGTCCTTAGTTCCTGGTTCTTCGTTGTCAGAAATTCTTAGTTCCTGGCCTTTCATTCTTGGTTCTTCACTACTGGAAATTAAAGGTGGCTCTTTAGACTGATTAACATTTTTTAATTGATTGACTACTATTCTGATATTTTCGTCCTCTGGACTAAACCGTAAGATTGTCTCATATCTTACAAGGGCATCCTGTATTTTTCCTTCCTTTAGATAAATCTCTCCTAATAATCTATTAGCTAATATGTTGTCAGGCACTGTTTTTAGGACATCTTCTAATATCTTTACAGCCTCTTCCTTTATTCCCTTTTGGTAATACGCTCTACCCAAGGTAACCCATGCAGCCCAATAGCAAGAATGTACCTCTAATCCAGCTCTTAAGAGAGAGATAGCCTCATCCAATTCTTCTATCTTTCTATAAGCCTCAGCCAGGGGGAAAAAAGCCCTGGAACCTGGATCTTTTTCGTAACGTATCCTATACTTTTCAATTTCCGAATTTGTAATCAATTTTCCAACGCCTTTCTTATAATACAATTAGTTACATTATTAGCAATAATAACACTCCCTATCCGTTCTGTCAATATGAATCGTAATTTTCCATAATGAACTTTTTTATCTAAATACAATGTACTTATTACTTCATCTATAAATACTCGTTTTTTGTTCTTCGTTCTTCGTTTTTCGTTGTTAACAATCAAGGGTTGCTTAGTTGAGCTATCATTTATATCGTCTGATAAGCCCGCCGCCTTTATTAAAGAATAATGTCGATCAACAACTTCTTTATCACACAAATTTAGATAATGAGAAATCTTGGCAGCATAAATCATACCAAGGCCAACAGCCTCACCATGTTTAAATCTCTGATAATTTGTAACTGTCTCTAATGCATGGCCAATAGTATGACCATAGTTTAAAATAGCTCGCAACCCGAATTCCTGTTCATCCTGGGCAACTACTTGAGCCTTTATTCCGCAAGATATTTCAATAAGGTAGGATAAATAATTACAATCTAGATTAAGGATCTTGGGCATATTTTCTTCTAAATAAGTAAAAAAATCGGCATCCGCTATTACTCCATATTTTATAACCTCTGCTAAGCCAGAGATTAATTCTCTTTTAGGAAGGGTCTTGATGGTAGAGATATCAGTAAACACGAATTTAGGTTGGTAAAAGGCACCTATCATATTTTTACCTTGGGGATGATTAACAGCGACCTTCCCCCCTACACTACTATCAACCTGAGCTAATAAGGTAGTTGGTACCTGAATGTAAGCAATTCCTCTCATATAAGTAGCAGCTACGAATCCTGCAAGATCACCTATTACTCCTCCACCCAGGGCTAATATTACAGACTTTCTATCAAATTTATATTCGATAAGTTTATCATACAATTTTTCCGCATATTTTAAATTCTTATAACTTTCACCGTCAGGAATCTCTATTACATAACTTTCAAGCGCTTCCTTTTCCAAGCTCTCAACTATAGTCTCTTTATATAATTTACTTACAGTTGGATTAGTAATTATACAAATCTTTCCTTTTAAGCCATGTTCTTTTATAACCTCGCCAATTTTAGGTAGGCTGTCAGCGCTAATATATATGTTATAACTTCTCTCACCTAATTCAACGCGAACTTGTTTCATAATGAGGACTTATATTCCCAAGTTTTTCTTGATATCTTTTGTTAAAAGATGTAAATGAATTTTATACTCAAAACTCTTTATTCGTTTGAGGCTTCTAAAAAAGCATAATAATTCCTCTTTAATTCACCAATACTATCGCCACCAAATTTCTCTAATACTGCCTGCGCTATCTCAAAAGCGACCACTGCCTCACCGACTACTGCCGCTGCTGGAACAGCGCAGACATCCGACCTTTCAACAGTAGCTTCAACAGGCTGTTTCGTCTTTAGATCAACTGATTTTAGAGGAGAAACCAGGGTAGGGATTGGTTTCATCGCTGCTCGTAAGATAATATCTTCTCCATTACTCATCCCGCCTTCGATTCCACCTGCCTTATTACTTGTTCTATAAAAACCCGCCCTACCTTTTGACTTGCCATTGTACCCTATTTCATCATGTGCTACAAATCCAGCCAAACCGGCGACTCTAAAACCTGCCCCTACCTCCACTCCTTTTATTGCCTGAATACTCATCAATGCCCGCGCCAGATTTGCATCTAATTTTCTATCCCACTGAACGTGACTTCCAAGACCTACACATGGATTACAGATAATTATCTCAAATATCCCTCCAAGGGTATATCCTGATTCTTTAGCTGAATCAATCCATTTTTTCATCCTGGGCTCAGCCTTTTCATCTGCACACCTCAGATCAGATTTTTCTGCAAGCTCCCTAATCCAGTTGACATCCTTTTTCCGCAGGTTTACCTTTACATCTCCAATCCTTACTACATGACTGATAACCTCTATATCAATCTCTTTGATTAATTTTTTACATAAAGCGCCAATTGCTACCCTCATCGCCGTCTCTCTGGCACTTGCCCGCTCTAGTATGTCTCTTATATCATCACGGTTATACTTAAGCACCCCGGATAGATCTGCATGACCTGGCCTGGGACGGGTGATAGTTTTACTTTCATCACTATTTTGACCCTCAATGGACATTAGACTAGTCCAGTTCTTCCAATCTCTATTTTCAATGCTTAAAGCAATAGGACTTCCAAGTGTCTCACTATGCCTTACACCAGAAAAGATTTTAACCTTATCTTTCTCTATTTTCATCCTTTGGCCACGTCCATAACCAATCTGTCGTCGAGCCAACTCCTTGTTTATATCCTCTTCACTGACTATAAGTCCGGCCGGCAGCCCTTCAATGATTCCTGTAAGTTGTGGGCCATGTGATTCGCCTGCCGTTAGATATCTAAGCATTAGTTTATTCCTTTCTTACATCTTTTTATAATCATAATTGTTATACCTAAAATAACGCTTGCTTATTCCTTTATAAAGGAATAAAATTGCTAAAAATATACCTTTTGGGAGGTGTTTATGCAAAAAACTGATATTATTACCTTTATTATAGAAGGACAAAATCATATATTAAGAATAGAAGGTATAAAAAGAGAATATGAAGAAATTCTCAAAAAAAGCATAGGTTCTAAACCAATAAAAATTATAACAGGATTTAGAAGATCTGGAAAATCATTTTTAGTGCAAAGAGTAGCTCGTAACCTTATTGAAGAAAATCTTTATAAGATTTCAAATATCCTTTATCTTAATTTTGAAGATTTTCGTTTAAGTCAAATAAATACCCCTGAGAAACTTCACGAATGCTATAAAACATTTAGGACGAATATTGCTGATCAGCAAAAAAAACTCCTTATTTTTGATGAAATACAAAACGTTACTCAATGGGACAGGTTTATAAGGACAATATATGAGATGGATAGCGACATTGAAATAATTATAACTGGATCAAACTCAGAGCTCCTCTCTTCTGAATTAGGAAGTAATTTAGCCGGACGTTTCATTGAATTTTCTATCCTTCCATTTGATTTCAAAGAATACCTTCGCTATAAGGATCTGGAAGTATCCGATATCACAGATTATTATAGAAATCAAGAAAAAATACAAGAACTTTTCTATCGTTACCTAAAATTTGGGGGTCTTCCTGAAGCCCTGTCTATTAATAATAATGATGCCTGTTTTTCCTACCTTGAAGGAATTGTTAGTAAGGTAATCTTAGATGATATAATTAAACGTTTTACAGTAAGACATGCGCTAGCTGTAGAAAAAATTCTTTCCTATCTTTTTTCTAATATAGGTAATTTCATTTCTTTCAGAAAATTATCAAATTACTTAGAAACAACAGGTATAAATATAAAGCAAGAAACCCTAATTAGATATGTCCAGTTTATGCTAAAGACCTTTGCCCTTTATGAAATTAACAAATTTGACTGGAAGGCACAAAGATTATTCCCCACTTCTCGCAAATATTATGCAGTAGACACTGGTTTGGTTAACCTTTATCCAAGTCCGACAGGCAATTTTTCGAAACAGCTTGAAAATATTGTTTTTCTTAAATTAAAAAAGCTTAAAAAGCCTATCAGTTTTGGCACCTTTTCTTCAGGGAAAGAAATTGATTTTATCCTCCAATTAGGTGAAGGAATCTTTGAAAAATATCAAGTTACCCAACAACTACACAAAGATAATTATGAAAGAGAGCTAAGTCCATTTTTGTTACAAGATCAGTATCTAAGTGTCGGGGAAAATATATTATTAACCCTTGATATCGGAGAAGAAAAAATTGATTATAAAGGAATAAAAATATTCAAAAGGAATATTTTAACTTGGTTATTATTCGACAGTGCCTAAGTTCTCTGCAACCTTTTATACTTCGCACGGGCATAAATTGCTTTTGAAGTATCACTTTAATATGCGGTGAGTGGTGAAAGGGTAAAGTTTTCCCCTCATCTTCTTGTCTTCTTGACCTCTTGTCTTCTATTCTTTAGCTCTCTGCTCCTCCCTTACTATCTGAGGTTTAATAAAAATCAACAATTCATCATAAGCCTTTGTCTTCCTTTCCTTTTTAAACATCCAGCCAAGGATAGGTACATCTGCTAACCAAGGAACCCTATTATTACTACTCTGATTATTTGTTGTATACAAACCTCCAATAACCGTAGTTTCACCATTAAATACAATTAATTCTGTTGTAGCTTCTCTCTGGGTAATCGCAGGTTGATCATCAACGACATGACTCCAATCAGGTTCACTTTTTTCTGCCTTAATCTTTAAAGTAATATGCTCATCCGGGGTTATTGTTGGGGTAACTGTCAAGGTAACCCCTGCATCTACGAATTTCACCGTATTATGAATTTCATAACCTGTTGAAGTTGTCGTTTCTGAATCAGTAGTCTGATATGGGATCTTTGTGACACTTTTGATAACTGCCTCTTTATTATCTAAGGTCGTTATCCTCGGACTAGAAAGAATCCTCCCTTGTCCCTGATCTTCCATAGCAGTAAGGTTAAGATTAAAACCAAATCTATCTGCCAGGTGTCCGATTTGAAGACCTACACTACCATATCCAGGGGCAGGCAGGCTTACAAGGTATTGATTATCAATTGTAGGAAAATCTTTTCCACCAGCGCCTGTTGTAGGTGACTGGCCTACATTCATTGGAAGATCAGTATAATTGGAAAACCACTGAATCCCAAAATCTCGAACAAAATTCTTTGTTGTTTCTATTATCTTAGCCTCGATCATTACCTGTGGTGTTCTCTTATCCAGACTTTGAATTATATCTTTAAAAAAAGCGATCTTTTCTGGGATCTCTTTTATAATTAGGCTATTAGTTCGTTCATCAACCAGGATCGAGGGTTTTTCTTTTAATTTTTCTGGAGGAGATAACATCGTAGATAGGGTTGCCGAAAGTTCTGATGCCTTAGAAAAATTAACAGCAATTATCTCAGTAAGTAAAGGGATATCTTTAACAAGCTCTTCTTTTGCTAATCTTATTGCCCTGAGCCGATCCATATCTTTTTGCTTTTCTTTATTTAAGGTATCCAATCGGGCAATCCTCATTATATCTCCCTCTATTTCCTTGCCAAGCCCATTTGTCCTTAAAATAATATCTAAGGCCTGATCCCAGGGAATGGGTTTTGCTAATCTAATATTTACCTTTCCCTTTACATCTTGATCAATAACTAAATTTCTATTACTAAGATCTGAGATAATCCTCAAGACTGAATTAATATCAGCATCTTGAAAATCAAGAGAAATCTTCTCCCCTATATATAACTCTTTTTTTGGTTCATCTTCTTGCTGTTCCTCTATCTCTTCTTCGCCCTCCCCATTTTCTTCATCTTCACTCCCTTCACTTTCTTTTTCAATGGTCATCTCTTCCTCTTCCTGTTCTCCAGGATTAGATGTTGATGTCTGGGCATAAGATGAGGTTTTAAGGCAGAAAAAGAAAACGACTACTGTTAGAATAAACATATTTCTAACATGGTTAGGAAAAAATCTCTCTTTCATATACGGAACACAATTTAATGTCTTCATTGGTGATATCCTCACTTTTCCTTTTGTAGTTTTAATGAGACACGATCTTCTTTTCTATTATTTAGATAATCATAATGATATTCTACTATTGTAACCTCTTCTTCTTTAATCTGAATTACCTTTCCTCTATTTTTACCAATACGCATACCTATTTTTACTACATAAGCCTTACCATCAGAAGTCTCCACTAAGGCCTTGTTTCCCAGGCTCCCCCATATTATTCCTACTAATTTAAGACTCCCAAGATCTATCTGTAAAGGACCCGGTGGTTCATCATCATGAGGGGGTTCAACTGGTCTTCCACGTAAAAGGGATCTAAAAGGGTCCCTCCTATTTCCAGGTTTATAAACAAACCTTTTCTTTTCCTCTTCTTCATCCTCTGGCCCCTTATTCCGAGAATCCTTTCCATCCTCTTTAATCTCTACTAAATCTTTATTTGCAGGGGCAGGAGTATCTTGGGCATGACTATTAACAAAGAAGGATAGGATGAAAAAAAATACCATGATAAGCCATATATATCTAAATTTTATCTCAGTCATAATTACTCCTAACCTTCCTTATTTAGCTGGCTCTACATACATAAAGGTAACTGCTGAACATGTAGTCTTAATAGTAGTCTTATCATCCAGGTCTTGTGAACTGCCCATTTTTATATCTCTAATTGCTACTAACCTGGGTAAATTACTTATATCACTAAAAAAAACAACAGTATTATGAAATTCACCAGATACTTCTATGCTAACAGGTACTTCTGCATAAACTGTCTTTGTTGACTCTGGTTGCGGTTTAAATAACATGAAATCCAATTTGTTATTTATACCAAGATTTGATACTTTATCTAAAAGAGAAGGGATCTCCCTTTGGTTAGGGAGGCTGGAACGAGCAAGAAGCAATTCAGCCTCTTTCTGTTTAACCAGGGTTTGAAATTCTTTTAGTTTATTTTCTATTGTTTGAGCATTTGCTAATTCTATCTGTAATTGTTCTCTCTTCCTTTCTAATGTGTCTATCTGTTCTGACTTAGGCTTATAGACATACTGATATCCAATTAAAAGGGTTAATACTGGGATGGCGCTAAAGATAAGCAGCTTGTATTTCTTATCAAGTTTGTTAAAATCTTTCCCGAGTTGGTTGATATCTAGCGCCATCTTTCCCCCCCTATCTTTTCCCAGCTTCTTCTTTTGGTATAGTAATCGTACAATTTAAGGTAAATTTATGTATCTTAACCGATCCTTGCGTCTCTTGAATAGTCTCACCCAAGCCAGTATTTTCAAAATAAGGAGAGGCATCAAGGCTCTTCATAAAATCAGCGATTACGTTATTGGAAAAAGCATACCCCTGAAAACTAATCTTGTTCGAATTTAAACTTAGGTTATTTAACCAAATGTGTTCTGGAAGTAATGACACCAGGGCATCAAAAACAGGAGCAGGTCCCTTCTGTTCTGCTATAAGGTTCTTAACTATTTCAATCCTACTTGATAAGTCCTTATCAATTTCCTTAAGTCTATCTATTTCTTTATACTTCTCCTTTAACTCTGCCACCTGCTTTTCTATACTAGTTACCTCCTGGGTTACTCTTTTTACCTCGTTATTCTTATAAAACAAATAAATTACATAAACACCTATACTGACAATTAAGATTAAAATAAAGATAGTCAAATCTCTCTGAAGATTAGTTTTTTCTCTTGATTCCCTTGGTAATAAGTTAACCTTAACCATCGATTATCTATCTCCAATCCTTCTGAGCGCTAGTCCTACACTTATTGCTAATATTGAGGAAATGTGTGCTATATATTCTAAGTCAAACTTTTTTTCATTGACCTTTATGTTTTTTAATGGATTCATAATCTCAACAGGTATCTCTAACTTTTTCAGAAATAATTCTTGTAGACCAGGTACGTTTATACATCCACCACTTACCATCATCTTATCAATCTTTTCATT
>JAZDLJ010000217.1:0-3649 GCA_043802115.1 bacterium
AAAACTTTTTAGACACGGATTAACACAGATTTACACGGATTAAAACCTTTTAATTAGCGTTAGTTAGATATAATACTTAATGTTTATTAGGTTAATTATTTTAGTAGCGTTTTTAAAAAATCTGTGTAAATTCGTATCTAAATAATAGAAAGTGTAAACTACTTTTGCCTCTTAATGAAGGATGCCATAAATTGATCCAAATTACTTTCCCTGAAGGGGAAATTTAAAATGCGTTTACCTTCTGTAATATATTATATTTGTTAAAAATTGGTCATCTCCCCTAAATCCGTTATAATCATAATTTCTATCCTTTAGCGCTTTGTTGATTGATTAAAAATTACTTGTTTTGCCACAACAATTTTTCCCTACTATTACCTTCAGTATAAGAGATTCGTTCTTCTTCTATATAAAAAAGGGCACTCCGTCTTGATGTCCCTCCTAAAATTTTGGCAGTTATATTAATTTTCATTTTATCTAAATATTCAGTAACCGAGCTGATATTATTATCAGCTATAGTATTTTCTTTTTTTTTTAGGACATTTGCTCCTCCTATTAAACAGGTTATTAAATTGTTGGTTTTTACTCCAAAATGAGATAGCTTTCTTATTAATTCATCAATAGCATCATGGGCAAACCTTGTCTTATTATTTTTAAATACTGTAGATTCAGGTGATCTCCCTGGAAGCATTATATGAGCCATTCCACCTATCCTGTTTTTCATATCATAGCTTATTATTACAATACATGAACCAATAGCAGTAGATTTTAATATTACCTTAATTTTTCCTACTTTAACTTCTCCTGTTGAGACATTAATTGTTATTTTATTCATATAATATTTGGCTTGCTCACCGTTATTTTAATATCCTCCCTTAATCGGTATCAAGATCCTGAATGTCCCGCTTATCTCCTCTGTCTTGATAAAATGTCTAAGTCGTATTATCATTAATTTCTCCAATTCTTGTCCCCTGGGGATTAATAATATCCCTTTTGATGTTCGGATATCTTCCGCAGCAAGCATATTTTCACGGATGTCCTCTATTTTTAATTCCCTTACCTCATATTTTTCTCTCCTCTCAAGAACCTTATCCAAGGCTCCTAATACCTGCGGGTCATACCATCCTGAGCGTAATTCCATCTTGGCAAATGCCTCGGATTTTTTCATGCCTATACCTTCTAATAAATCAAAATCCAATGCTACTTTGAGAATTCTGGCGCCAAGAGGTATCTCTTCACCTCGGCGATTATCAGAAGGAGTGCCTGAACCATTAAATAGTTTTTCCTGGTAGGCTATAATCTCAGAGACCTCCTGAAGGCGTGGGATATTTATTAACAGGTCAGAGGCGATGCCAGGATGCCTTTTGTAAAGCTGGGCCTCTTCCCCTGATAATTTTTCTCCTTGATATATCTTTTTTAAGATTTTTTCAGGGAAGATTATGCAGCCAATCTGAGAAAGCATCGTTGCTATCTCGATTCGCCAAACATCAGGTATTCCCATCTGAACAGCAATCCCATGGGCATAACGTTTGATCCTTGCCGATCTTCCAAATGCCTCTGGATTAACGAGGGAAAGCACGTCAGTTAAGACCTTGACGCTACCTCTTAAGGTCTTTTCCAAAAGTACCCGCTCTGCAGTAACAAGTTGATACTGGGCTAAGGAGGCATTAAGGGCACTGGTTAGGATATTTATTGGACATGGTTTAGTCAGGAAACGAAAGATATTTCCCTCATTAACTGCTGATATGGCAGCCTCAAGATCAGCCTGACCTGTCAACATTACCCGAATTGTATCAGGATATCCCTCCTTTACCTTAGCGAAGAATTGGACACCATCCATCTCTGGCATTCTGAGATCAGAGATAATAACTGCATATGGGCCTTTACTAGTAATCTCCGCTAATGCCTTTTTACCTCCAAGGGCGGTCTCCATATTATATTTCCCCCTAAATTGACGTTCATAAGAGGATAAAATATTTACATCATCATCTACAAAAAGGATATTTTCATCCATTGGCCTCTTTCTCCTCTATAGTTTGTTTTATTGTCTCCTCTTTTTTCTTTTCTTCACTAACAATCTTACCTGCTAGTTCTCGCCATTTTGTAAGATGTTGGACGGCTTTTATATTAATTAGGTATTTTAGATCGATCTTTGAATTACTATTCACGTCCTGGGTAGACTGTTCTGATTCTAGGGCATTGGCGACATGAACTGCTGAAAGGTCACTAAATAAAGAGGATAGTGACCTTGATGGTTCATGATGAAAGGTAATCGTCTTGACAATATTTATCGGCAATCCCCAAAGATCCATTAAGTAACCCCCTATCTCGGCATGAGAGATTCCCATTGCCTCATTTTCTATTATATATAAAGGCTTATTTTCATCCTTAGACCTTTGGTAGATCTTTTCATACTCGTCTGCGTTATTATTTATAAAGATTAGTTTGCCAATATCATGAAGCATCCCAGCCATTATTGCCTCATCAGCGAGCTTGGTATCACGTGTTGGGATACTTTGGACGATCTTTGTTGCCAGTGTGCCTACAACAATACTATGGGCGTACAGTTTTTTTATCTCAAATCGTTCGACAAGTTCCTTTGAAAATTTATCAAATAAACCTATGGTTAAGACCAGGGTCTTTATTGTCTCAACCCCAAGATAAGTTACAGCCTGATTAACATTTTCAACCCTCCGAACAAGTCCAAAATAGGCAGAATTGACCATTTGAAGGACCTTGGCTGTCATAGATACATCCCTTTGCACAATCCTTCCAATATCTGCCAGGGAACTATTAGGTGAGTTTAGCGCCTCTGACAGTTTGACATAGAGTTCAGGTATGGTTGGTAAGGTCTTTAACTTTGAGATCATGACCTTAATCTGTTTTTTGTCTAACATTTTATGGGAATCACAAGCACGGGCGATAGCCTCTTTTAATTTAAAGGGATCGCAAGGCTTGGCCAGAAAACGATGGGTAGGGCCAATGGTTTTAAGGATCATTTCTTTATCACAATGACCAGAGAGGATAAAGCGGATAGTCTGGGGATAGATATCCATAATTTCCTTTAATAACTGGGCGCCATCTATATCCGGCATACGCATGTCTGAGATAACCACATCAAAGGGACGGGTCTTCATAAGGGCCAGTGCCTCTTTACCACTTGTGACAAATTCCATCTCCCACTCATTACGCATGGGATATAACATCCGTCTTATACCATTTAAGATATTAATCTCGTCATCTACAAAGAGAAGTTTTTTTTTAGGTGTAGTAGTATTCATAGTAAAAAAGATTTTTGGGTAAATGAATTTGGAAAGACTATTGCTCTTCCTACACTTCGCTCTTTAATTATAGATATTATTTTTATAACAGGCTTCCTTATTTGGATGTTAAATGAAAATATGCCTGCTTATCTTGGTAAAGCTGAATACTCTCAATCAGAAGCAGGAGTACTTTCTCTTTTTGCCATTATCTATCTTGTACAACTTTTTAAAGAAATAATAAAAAAGAAGGCATCCTTCATTTACTAGTTTACACTTTTAGGGCGTATTCTTTAGAAAACAAAAAAAACAAAAAACTTTTTAGACACGGATTAACACAGATTTACACGGATTAAAACCTTTTAATTAGCGTTAGTTAGATGTAATACTTA
>JAZDLJ010000395.1:0-5593 GCA_043802115.1 bacterium
CGGTTATAAAAATTTATTTTTTAAAATCGTTTACAAATTTTACTCTATTTGGACATCAGGAAGAGCGAAGCCACAAATGGCCGTCCCCCTGTGCACTTTTTATTTTCAGCCCACATGGAGGCAGAGACATAAAAACGCTCCTATTGCTCAAGCATCCTTCAAAGTGAGACCAACTTACAAAAGGAGTATATAACCGTCCCCCACCCTTTATAGACATTTTTTTAAATTAACTACATGAAGCAAGCCATCTTTTTTGGTCACAAATTGCAGAAGAACCAGTTTTTACTTTATACCTGCTGCAAGGGTGTCTAATTTTGAAGGTGAATCTATGATAGTAGGGGTAATAAAAATTTGTAGATTTCTTTTTTGGGAGATTTTTTTAGAAGTCTGAAAGAAGATTCCCAGGATAGGGATGTTTCCCCAAAAGGGGGTTTTATCTTTTATTTTAATAGTATCTTCTTTGATTAAACCACCTATTACAATTGTCTGACCATTTTTAACAACAACTGTAGTTTTTACCTGTCTCTTTGTAGTTGTTGGGGGCTGCTTTTTAGATGATAATTTCTCAGTAAAATTTTTAGTTTCTTGATAAAGAGTTAATTCTATCTCTCCATCTCCCTTAATTTGTGGAGAAATGCGTAAGGTTAGACCAATATCCTTGTATTCAAAAAATTTCGAGGTGGCACTGTCTGGTTTTTGAAGGCTATTGTGAATGGGAATTTCTTGTCCAATAATTATTTCGGCCTCCTCATTATTACTCACCATAATGTGAGGTGTTGATAAAATAGATATCTCTTTATTTTTTTTATAGGCTTGGATAACAGAGTTAAGATTGGGATATATTTCCCCTCCAATAGAAATATTACCATTACTAATTCCTATTGCTAGATCTCCTGATTTCCTTTCATTTGTTGCGCTGATAAAATTAATTTTTCCACCCTGATCTAATTTATTTTCTAGTGGAGATTGATCTAAAATATCCCATTCGTTTTTAGAACCTATTGTATTGTTAGTGTTGCCAAATTTTACTTCAGCAATTAAAGTCTCAAGAAAGATTTGTGGTGTTGATATGTCTAGCTTTTTAATAAGTCTTTTAAGGATTAAATAATCTTGAGAGGAAGCAGTAATAATTAAAGAGTTAGTAGAGACATCTGGCGTAATGTTACATTTATCTTTTAATATAGTAACATCCTTATTAATATTAGTCTTAATAAACACTCTCTCATGTTCTGAAATGAAGTAATTCAAAACCTTTGCTAGTTCTTCTGCCTTAGTATTATATAATTGACAGATATTTATCATATCTTCGAGATCTTCAGGCTTTTTTTTATCGTAATGACTAATGATATTGGTAATTTTTTTCATCCTCTTATCCACTGCTGCGATTATAAGAGAATTGGTTTGGACATCTGGGACGATTTTAAATATCTCTTTATCTAAGCTATGACTATCGGACATCTTTTTTTTTTGCTCATCTTCTAAATTTTTCTTTTTTAAATTAAACATTATTTCCCTGGTTAGATTTAAAGCAGAGGCAAATTTAAGAGAGATTACTTTAAGATCGTCTTTTTTTACTCCATCAAGATCAATCGCTTCAATAATTTCTCCCAGCCTGTTAGGGTTTATTCCACAATTAGATATGGTTATTGCGTGATTTGGAGGACATATTAATAACCCTTCCTTCTCGGAGATGAGAGGGGAAAGGATATCTTCTAACCATTTAGCATCAATGAACTCCAAGGGAATTACGCGAATAAAAAATACATTACTACCATCTGCACTGTTGCTGGTTTTTTTTAAAGGGATTATTTTACTTGCCCGTCCTTCAGAGATAATGGTATATTTCATTATCTTCAAAATGGTTTGAAATATCCGCCATGTTTCTGTAACTGGTATCTTTTGTGAACATAGGATAGTTATTTTGTTTTTTGTTTTTTTATCAATAAGATAGTCCTTCCCTGTAATCTTATTAATAAATTGAGTTATTTCAGTTAAATCTGCCTTATAAAAATCAAGCGTTATATGCTCATCTTCACTTGTTGACTGATGATTGACATCTTTAATGTTTGGATTGTCAGGACAGGTTGTTTGAGCTTTATTAAAGGTTTGAGTTGGTAAAATTTCTATGATAAGTTTATTATCGTCTTGTTTTATTTTACGTATTGCTTTAAAAATTAGGTCGGCAGTAAG
The DNA here is from genome assembly GCA_043802115.1 of bacterium. Taxonomy (GTDB): domain Bacteria; phylum SZUA-182; class SZUA-182; order JAZDLJ01; family JAZDLJ01; genus JAZDLJ01. Next base: position 2,191 of record JAZDLJ010000395.1, read on the forward strand.
CCTAAGGTAGGGTGGATAATAGCCAAGCATATCTTTATGATAACCTTTTCTTATTGTTTTTATGATCCCAGGGGTTGAAGGTTGCTCTATCTTGAGATTTTGTTCATCAATATCTAAGAGATCGATATAAAATCTATCTGGCTTAGAGATAATATCATGTCTATATTTCAACGGTAGATTACTTTCAATTATTATTGTGCTTTTCTCTTCGTTTTGGACGATATTTATTCTTTCGATTTCAATCTTGTTTTTTGAAGCTGTGCGATATTTTGCATCTGAAGACAGATTAGCATTCTTTTCTATTTTGTTTTTTTTAGGTAGTAGGATCTTATCAGAAGAATAGGCGTATCTTTGGGATGATCGATTTAAAAAAAAAGATAATAGTATTGAAAGTAGAAAATATAGACAATCACGGGTGATAGCCTTTGATTTTGTCATGAAAATCTCCACTTCTTAATTCGGTAGTGCTAAACAAGTAGTGCTGAAGGCCAGCATTATTTCTACTAACTAATTGATAATTTATACTTTTAAGCTTAACATTCGACCGAATAGTATTACATGTTGCGCACTACCCTTAATTCTTACTGTTAATTTAAATGCATGGAAGTTTTTTTTATGCGTTTTTGTGGACATTAGACTACAGTTCATATAATATTAAACTAAGATTTGTTAGAAAATTGTCTAATTCTGTTTTTTTTTGCCTTTTTTCCCCTTTTTTGTACGTTCTAACTCCCAAAAAGTAACATAGGTGTAATATAAATTTCTAAATCGTTTGCAAACTTTACTTTCTGATCTAGGATTGATGAGGGTTCTGATTAGGTTGATTAGGTTTTCCTGGTGTGTGAGAGGGAGGGAGTCTTGGTAGCGGATTTTTACGAATTTCTACTTTCTCTATAGTAGACATCTTTCCAAAATAAATACCTTAATTTACTAAGAGGGAAGACAAAAATTTTGTTGGAGAGAGTTATCAGGAGACTTTTTGTAAATTTTCTTAGCGCAGCAGCTACTAAAAGGTGGGCATCTTTTAAAAATGGCGCTGTTGCTGGGACGAGTCTGATTTGGATAGGCCAGTGAGTTAAGGTAGAGGGGACTTTACTATTGGCTTGAGAATTATCTTTTTCTTGTGAACAAGAGGAGTTAAATTGTTGGACATAAGCAGAAGAGCATCCGTATTCTAAGGTTGATTTCTTTAAATCCTATACTGTGTCTTATTGTAAACACATTTTCTAAATCAAAAAGGATAAGCAGGATCAGGGCAAACGCATCTAAATTATCTCATTTTAAGGGTCAATCTCCCACTTAGACATTAATATTGGTAAAAAAATGAGCTTTTCATTCCACTTTTACATGAAAATATTTTTTATCAGCAAACAACTTTGAACGACAAGGGTATCATAAAGAGAAAATTTTATAAAAGTGGGATAAAATACCCAATATTTGATGTTTTTTTACCTATCAAGTGGAAGAAGAGTATCAAAATTAGATGCGTTTGCCCTGTAAGTAGGATGATATTGTATTGCTATAATTATGTTAAGAGGGTATAATCCCTTTAGTATTTTAATAAAATGTAAAAGAGGATTTGGTTGTAGCCGTAATTTTTTTAGACATGAAATTACACATGAGTTATGTGAGGGAAATTATCCGTGATTAGGCGTTGCAATTTTCATGACAGCCGATATAACAGAGCTTGGGTGCACTGGCTGCAATCATCGACTTTCTGATCACAAAAGTTTTATTCTTTTTATCCATGCTTATCTCCTAACGCTGTATTAATTCTATTAAGCGCCTTATCAAGGTCAAAATTTTTACGTTCACTAGCGGTTAAGACTGCGAAGAGCTCTTCTTTTATCCGTGAACGCATTTCCTTAATCTCAAGGTCTGAACGGCCAAGATTGATTTTATATTTCTCTAGGGCTGTATCTCCACCATCTTCTTCGATTTTATTTTTAAAAAGGTCTATTGTCTTTCTATCTGCTAAATTAAAACCCTGACGAAGGATAAAATCAAGATCGTAGAAATCCCTTGGGGCAATAGGTTTTCTTAGGGCTGCAGCGCGAAGTTTTTCGCTAACTAGTTCTTTAAGTGAAAGACAGTTTACCTTTCCACCGTTAAACAAAGGTTCACCAGTAAATGGATGTAGAAACTTATGCTTAATGGGCATTGTTTCTACTTTAGTAAGCGGATTGAAACGGAGGCCGATCTCAACCTTAATTGTTTGCCTTGAGGGTAAGGTTACTGAATTGTAGACAAAGGAATAAACATACTGTCTGGATTCGTTACGACCTGCATTCTGAGCTTCTTCTATATGCATACCAAATTGTTTTGCAAAATTCTCAATATTGTTTTTTATAGGTTCTATACACTTTCGTCTAATCCCTCGCGTTGTTGAACAGTCTGGCTGATAAAGGCTAAAATCAAGATCCTCACTTAAACGATAATAGGAGTAATAGATTTTATTAAGGCATGTCCCTCCTTTAAAAAATTAGATTCTCTGAGAGCTTGTTTATTTGGGAAAGGATAAGGGTTAAATAATAATCTTTTTCCATAAGAGGGGCATAATACCCTGTTAGAGAAGCGGTTTGATCTATTAACTCAAGGAACTTATTTTTATCTTTGTGAATCGTTGATAATAACTCGCCAGTCTTCATTTATGGCTCCTTTGCGAGAATCTGAAAACGAGATTAGAGATGTATCCTTTACGCTTTTTTTAAGGGGTCTTAAGATTGCCTCAGGTACCCCAACTTTTTCAAGGGTTAGGCCTATTTGTTTTCTTGTCTTAATATTAGGGAACATGACAGCATATTCAATTAATTTTTTTAGATTACATTTTTTTTCTTTCACAAATTTTTTCAATATCTCTATTGCCACTTTAATCCCACCTACTGGTTTATTGTAATAGACAAGGTCGATTAGGGTTCGTTCCTTTGAACTGATAACAACCTCTCTGCCTTTGATATTTATTCTTTCTAATCCATACATTCTTTTGGAAGGTATCTTTACAAATTTAAAAGATAGTCCAGCTATTATTTTTTCTTGGCAAAGTGTTGGATTAAGTACGTAGATTGTCTGGAACTGTTGATCAGTAAAATTATAGTAGTTAAACATTGTTGAATAGCCAATGTAATAATTATCTTTGGGGAAGAAAAAGGAAGGGATAAGAAACTCGTTAATTCGGCGACCAGTGGTCAGATACTCCAAAGGAATAAATATATAAATTCCTTTTTTTATTGGGACTAATATTCTTTTTTTTTGAGTTTATAAACGGCATCCTTCATTAAGAGGCGAAAGTAGTTTACACTTTCTATTATTTAGACATGGATTTACACAGATTTTTTAAAAACGCTACTAAAATAATTAACCTAATAAACATTAAGTATTATATCTAACTAACGCTAATTAAAAG
>JAZDLJ010000396.1:0-9518 GCA_043802115.1 bacterium
GAGGCACTCTTTCAGAGCGCTATCGGTATATAAATCATTACCTAGGGTTACGCTTCGCTCACCCTAGGCTAGTATGAAATGCTCCTTCGGAGCAAAAAGGCACTATTCTAATCGTACAGGTCGAAAATTTTGTTGGAGTGAGTTATTTAGTAGGCTTTTTGTAAATTTTCTTAGCACAGATTCCCGTAAAATTGCCTCTGTTTGAGCGAAGCGAGTTAGGCAATTTAGGGAAGCAAGCTTAGAAAATTTACAAAAAGACTACTTCAACAAACGAAGCAAAGATTTTTGTCTTCCTACGCCCTGCAAGATTAATTTGGAAAGATGTCTATTTAAAAAAATTAACAGCATTTCTGAAGAACCTAGCCCCCTCCCCTTCTTTGGGTAAACAATTTTCAACCTTTAATCTTGTCCAATAGGGGTGATTATAAGGGCTAAGAAAGCCCTCAGGATGAGGCATAAGGCCAAATATCCTCCCGCTTGGATCACAAATTCCTGCTATTGATTCTAATGATCCATTTGGATTATGAGGATATACCATAGTAGGATACCCATCGGCTGGAAGAGAATACTGAAGGGCGATGAGGTTCTCTCCTAGTATCCTCTCAATTACATTGTTATCATCACTATAAAATTTACCTTCTCCATGTCTAACTGGAAGATAAACATAATTCATCCCCCTGGTAAAGATACAGGGTGATTCAGGATTTACCCTAAGCTGGACCCATCTGTCTTCAAACTTACCTGAATCATTATGAATAAGTGTCACAGACTGCCTTGTATAGTTAAGGTCAAAACCTGGCAAAAGACCTAACCTGACAATGGTTTGAAAACCATTACAAATTCCAATGATTAATTTACCATCCCTGATAAATTTATCAAGAGATTCCCGCAAGCGGTTCTTAAATTTATTAGCTAGAATGACACCAGCAGCGATATGATCTCCAAAAGAAAATCCGCCTATAAAAACTAGTATTTGATAATCTTCAAGCTTTTTTATTCCTGGAAGGATATCATTTAGATTTACCTTTTCTACTTCTGCATTCGCCAGGTTAAAGGCGTACTCTGTCTCATTTTCGCAGTTTAGGCCATATCCTGTTATAATTAAAACCTTTACTTTTATCACAAACTTTTAAATTAGGTATTTCTTAATTCTTTTCCCTGCTTAATTTACTTAACTGCCAGACTTCTCAATAAAATCTCAACTGGGGTAAGATATTTCTTCTTATTATTGCATTCCTTACAAGAAACAACAATATTACTTTTTACACTCATCCCCCCCCTTGAGAGAGGGACAATATGATCCATGGTCAACTCTTCTTTAGAAAAAAACTTTGTACAATAATGACAAATCCCTTGTGCTAATTTATTTTTCCACCATTGAGATTTTTTAAGCCCCTTGGCCTTCTGTCTTTCTTTCGCTATATGCCTGGGATCATTTTGAATATCAATCCAATCAGTCTTCATTATGCCTTTTATTATTCACCCATTCACCATTAATTTAAGCCACTTTTTTCTTAGCAACCTTCCTTTTAAGAGCAGGATTAATTGTTAAATAGGATTTATTATGACCTGGTATAGCACCTTTTATAAGTAGCAAATTTTCATCAGATTTTACCATAACCACTTCCATATTTTGGACAGTGACTCTTTCATTCCCATACCTTCCTGGCATTCGTCTACCCTTTACAACATGTTGAGGTTTTCTACAACCTAAAGACCCAGCATGTCTAAAAAATTCATGAGTACCATGACCTCCTGGGGCACCATGCATATTATGTCTCTTTATTACCCCAGTAAATCCTCTTCCCTTGGTTCTACCAACAATATCCACACACTGACCTTCTTTAAATAAATCACTAATCTTAATTTCCTGTCCTAATTTATATGAATCTAATTTTTCACCATCCATCCTAAACTCTTTCAGTACCCTTATAGGTGATACGCTCGCCTTTTTCAAATGCCCCTGTTTCGGCTTATTATTTTTACTTTCTTTTATTTTTTCATATCCAACTTGTAAGGCCTCATACCCATCCGATTCTTTACTCTTAATTTGGGTAATAAAACACGGCCCTGCCTCCACCACTGTAACAGGAATCATGTCACCCCTGTCATTAGTTACTTGTGTCATTCCTATTTTTTTTCCAACCAATCCTAAGCTCATTTTTTCCTCCCTTACCACTTGCAACAGGAATAAAGTAGCTTTTTTACTTTATTCCTGTTGCAAGTGGTATTCTTTTTTTTAAAATTATACTTGGCACAGGAATAAAACAGCTTCTTTATTTTATTCCCGTGTCAAGTATCCATTGAAATTTAAATTTTCATCTGATAAATAAATCGTAATTGCTCACTCCACCCTTTAAAAGATTAAAAAACAATATTCACCACAGAGACGCAGAGAACACAGAGAACACAGAGAAAAAATAAAAGATATGAAAATCATGTAGTTCTCTGCATTCTTCGCGTCTCTGCGGTGAAAAATGTAGTTAATAACCTTCCTAATCACGGTAAGAGGGTGAATAGTTACAATAAATCAGAATGTCCCCTGGATTTTTTTATCGTAACCCATTTTACCGTTAACCCAAAAGCTAAATTTTAACTTGTTCACAGTATAACTATAAAATTTTCTATAAGTTAACGATACATAAGTAAAAAACCTTCTTTAAAGAAATCAATAAATTATATATAAAGTATCTTAAATAGTCAACTATTAAAAAGGGAATTGGCTGAAAAAAAGATTTAATGTATTGATAATTGCCTTCTTAAGGCTATATCTTACAACATTATGAATAGTTTTGGAAGACTCCTTGAAAACCTGGTTTTTCTTGAATTAAGAAAAACAAAAAAAGATATAGCATTTATAAAAAATGGCTGAGAATGAGACTTTGTTATTATTAAAAAAGATAAAGAAAGTCGGTTGATTTAGGTAAGTTATACATTGTCTGATAGTGATACAAAAAAGAGGGTGGTACGTAGCCTAGCGTTTATCTGTAGATCGCTGGGAATAAATCAGGGGATTATCTTAACTTATGATGAAGAGATGGAAATAAACAATGTAACCTAAAAAACTAAAGATGCCATGATGTCATCTTTTTGGTCACAAATTGCAGATGAACCCTAAGTTTGCTTCCCTAAATCACCAAAACTGATAAGACATTAGAGTGTAGTAATAGTATATTGCACCTCAACAATGCCATCCGTATACCTATTAATAGGTCTCTTTTTTATTTCTACAACTGCCCAATTGGGTTTATCATCTTTAAATATCAAAAACTTAAGTGCCAACATCTTTACCATCTCATTAGCCTTTTGTAAGGCTTCTGGAGAATCTGTTACTGCGGCAAAACCATTCCCCTCAATAAGATCAAACGTCCTTCTCAGTCTATCTGGTGGCTCTTCAAAGATAAAATTTCCTTCGGCATCCCTCTTGCTAGCAAAAAGTGTATGATATGGGTCTGGAGACTTTTTTATCCATATACCATCATCTCTTATCTCATAAGAAGTTCCTCTAAGCAAATTACCAATTACATCATCATTATTTCCAGATGCAGCAGCCCTCAACTCTTCAAAAATAGAACGCTGCAAAGGCGTTCTAAAAAGTTTATCCAAATCATTTTCTGTGCTACTAACACCCCGAATAACAAATAAATATATAGAACTGGCAAGTGTTAAGATAATAACAATAATGACAACAACTACCAGATAGAGATAGCCTCCTTGATTATGTTTCAGCAAGAAAACTATTCTATTTCCTCGATTATTCATACTAACCTCCTTTTTATTTAACCATTGCGATAACATCTTCCTCAAGAGTATACCTATATTCCTCTCCGTATATCTCTTTAGCTAGTTCAAGAGTAACTCTTACCTTTAACCTTTTATCCTGAACATCATGGACAGGTCCTACGTCAAAATGTGTCTTTATATCCGTATATTTATCCAGTGATTCCTGGCTGAACTCATTTTTGGGAATAATGTAATAAATTTTATAATTTGAATCAGTACAGACAAGGGCATAGCCACCATTATGAGGTTGAACAAAATATCCAGCAATGTATATATCTGTGACTTTTTCATGCAAAGAAAGTCCTGTATTATTGTTAGGTGTCCTTATCCTTGATACCCCCCTTATCCCGCTAACCCTCCTTTTTGCTCCACTTACTTCCTGCCAAAAGCCATTACTTATTATATCTATTGCATAGGCTGCATCTTCCTGTACCTGCAATATTTGTTGTTTTTTATGATACATCCTATAGAAATTATTTAAGATATTATAGAGAACTAAAAGGATAATAAAGGAAATGACTACTGCAACCAAAATCTCTATGAGGGTAAACCCAGCATCTCTTCTAAATTTAATTTCCATCCCTTTCCTCACCTACTCCTATTCTATCTATATCATATATCCTTTGTGTAAAGCAGATATGACCATATCCTAATGTACCCTCTTTTTTCCATTCTACTATACAGGTGATTTCTTTATACCTCTGCCCAGGACTTGTCTTTTCTTCTACTATCCACCCTCGATTAAATTCACAATTATTGGTCCTTCCACCTGAAGGTTTATCTGTATGGTTTGTTACTCTTAACCTTGCTAACCTACTATCTGTAAGTACTTTTTCTCCCCCTCCCTTTTTAAGAGTATCTTTAATTTCATTAGTTAAATCTAAGGCTGTTACTACAAGACTATTATTAGTTTTTATATCGCCTTGATCAAAATCTGCCTCTCCATAATGGAAAAGCTCTTCAAGCTTCTGTCTCAGTAAATGGGAGGCTATCTTTTTGTACTTGCTATTCCTCGAAATTTTACTACTAGTTGTTATTACTTGACAAAAGCAGACAATAATAATAGCAATAATACCTATTGCGGCTAATACTTCAACTAAGGTAAAACCATTATCTTTTATCTCATTTTTTTTATTTGAACTTGATAAGTTCATCATCTATATCCCAGTTACTTGTCTCTAGGTTGAACCTTAATTTTTTATCCTTTGGAAATCCGCCTGTACCATTAGTAGTAGCAATAATCAACCACTTATTATTAATCATATCTATCTCATAAAAGAAGTACTTTAAGTAAGAAGTAATATCCCCGGTTCGATAGATAGTAAAACAACTATTACCACTACATCTTTTAAAATTTCCAGCTTCATTTTTATATTTCCAGGCAGCATCATAGAGAATCCTAATCGTTGAAATAGCCTCTTTCATTCTAGCCTTTTTTACCCAAATAGTATAAGAAGTAGTGGCGAGGGAAGCAAGTATCCCAACTAGAGCTATAGCAATCATTACTTCAATTAAACTAAATCCATTATTATTAGATTCTTTCATATTAGTTCATCCTAGCTCACTTTAAACTATTCATTGTATCTATAATTTGTTTATTTATTAGTAATCCGAGATTCAGTACTTTTAGGGGATACTATAAAAACCATACCTTCTGTAACTCCATCTTCAGCCCCTATATTTATGGTAGCAGTATTATTTTCCTTATCTACTTCTATTATTTTTCCATTGAGTAAATTTTGAGAAGACTGAACCCCTTCTTCACTACTAACGTAAGTACCACCATCTTGAAGATTAATCAACTCTTCTTCTTGTTTAAATGCTATGTCCCACATAGGATATCTTATGTCAACGCCCCCAAATTTATCAATTTGATAGTGTAGATCAGCTGAAATAATACCTGTCGATGATTCAGAAACTTTACTATCCAGGATAATACCCTTAATATCTATAACTATCTTACATAGGCCTTCTTCTTCCTCCTCTTTTATCTTATTAGTATTAGCTATTTTAGACACATAAACATCAATTGGATACTCTACCTCTTTGTTATCCTCAATAGTTTTAAAATTAAAGGAGTAATCTATTAAAGGAGAATTCTGCATCTCAATCATAATATACCCCTCAAATTTCCCTTTTATTCTTGTAGCTTCTTTTTCATTATCTGTTGTTTTTTTATTAGAAACAGAAAGATCATATAAACGTGTTATGTAGGCATCTGTTATTGTAAATTTTTTTAGATTAGAATTTGGATCATCAAGGGTTACACTTTTTCCTGTTGGTCTAATAGATCCAGTAATAGTAACTTTTGGTTCCTCTTCTTCATTATTTGAAATTTTATAGGTGTTGTCCTCAAAGATTAAAGGGACGTTCTCTTCAATAAACATAGTGGTGTCCAAGGCGGATGTTGAATTATCAGTTGTTGTCCCCATGATCGAAAAATCAACAGGTGTAAGACACAGGTTCCTACTGTAGCTTCCCACAGCAAGGATACTATTTCCAACACTATCCTTGTTAGTATAACCTGTGATTGTTTCAACTTTAGAAGGTATAAGGCCATAATGGCAATCATTTTCACTCGGATTAAATGTAACATCAAAAGAGGTTATCTTAGCATCTTCATTTGCTTTAATACTTTTATAACCAGTATATTGATTATCATCCTCATCTAATGATACCTCCATCCTTTCAGTGGCTGGCTCAAACAAGCCATTACCATTATCTTTCCATAAAAAAAGACGTTTAAATATTGGATCTTTGGCATTTATTATCCCATCACCATTTTGATCATACCTTTTTAACTGACAAAATCCTTCGGGAGCCATAAACGAACCCCAAACATCTTCATAAGTTAATTCTTGATAATTCACTTGAGAACGATTATCTATTTTAAGAAGTCGGTTTACTTTTTTATCTGGTGTAGCGTTGTATTCTTTTTCCCCTGGGTTACCTCTATGTTCTTTAAAACAACACAAAATTGCTGTATGCCTTGCTGGTTCTTTATCACCCGAAGGAAATAGTACTTTTCTTTTAATATAATCTCCTGCTTCATCTTTATTCCCATCTATAGCAAATTCTCCCCATAAAGTGGATGAAAATTCAAGACCATACAGACATTGAGTTAACAACTCTATAGATTCAGCTGTTCCAATACTTTCTCCAGAAAGATCCAAGACCAAAGGTTCGCTACTTGGTGGAGGTTCGGGTGGGGGTTCTCCCACTTTCCAGTTATCCACTCCAAATGTTACACTTTCAGTAACATTAGGGTCTAAGAAAACGTCATAACCTGTATTTACTCCATTACCTGAGAATATCCCAGTTGTTGTATTTTGATTAATAACATTTGGGACAAACGTATTTATAAATGGTTGAATAGTTGTTTGGGCATAAGTAAGTCTTAACATAAACAAAAAACTTATTATTGCTATAAAATTAATAAAGACTATTCTTTCCTTTTTTTCTCCTGTTGGGAGTAATCTTCTTATATACATATTATCCTCCTTTGGTTAAATTTAACCTAGACTCAGAACGAATAGTTAAAATTATATATTATCAAGATGTTAACCAAAACAATACCATTCGCTATAAATCTGAGTTTAATGATTAATGTTAGTTTTTGGTTCTCATTATAGTTATACGTAACAACCTAGTAAAAAGTTTCAAAAAAATTTTAAGTTAAAATTTAATTGTCTCCTATCCCTTCATTATCCTCTTGACAACCCCACCTTTTTAACCTATAGTAATACTGGTTACAGTAACCAGCATTTCATTATACTAATAATCCACTTTCACCTTTAATTTTCAGCATAACCACATGAACAATAGACAACTTCCAATAAACAACAGACATTTTAGATGAAATTCTATAACCGCACAAAAGAACTAACTGAGCTCCAAAAAATACACACTCAGTCCCAAAACGTTGCCAAAATGATCGTCCTTACAGGCAGAAGACGTATTGGCAAGACACTCCTCTCACTCAAATTTTGCCATGACCATAAATTCCTTTATCTCTTTGTCTCCAAAAAGTCAGAACCCCTCTTGTGTATTGAATATCTTGAAGAGATTAAAAAAGAATTCGATGTTCCGATTATTGGTGAGATCCGTACATTCAAGGATATCTTCGCTCTATTACAAGAAATTAGCCGTAATAACCACTTCACCCTTATTATTGATGAATTTCAGGAATTTCATAGTATAAATCTTGCTGTTTTTTCAGAGATACAACATCTATGGGATTTAAACAAAGAAAAATGTAAACTAAATCTTATCTTGATAGGATCTGTTTACTCCCTGATGTATAAAATATTTCAGGATGTAAAAGAACCTCTTTTTGGAAGAGCTGACAGACTGATCTATATTAATCCTTTTTCGATAAAGACTATTAAAGAAATTCTAAATGATCATGGCATCAATAACTTGAAGACAATCTTTGACTATTATATCTTTACAGGTGGAATCCCCAAATATATTGATATATTAACAACCAATTCAGCCTTATCATATGAACAAATCCTGGATTTTATATTAGAAGCAAACTCTCCTTTTATAAATGAAGGGAAGAATCTATTAATAGAAGAATTCGGGAAGGAATATGGCATCTACTTTTCTATTCTTGAGCTTATTTCTTTGGGAAAGACAGGGAGGTCAGAGATAGAATCTATCCTGGAAAAGAATGTAGGTGGGTATCTTGATCGTTTAGAAACCAATTATTCTATTATTGCAAGACATAAACCTATAAATGCAAAACCAAATTCCAGACTGCAAAAATACAAGATTGCAGACAACTTTTTAAATTTTTGGTTCCGCTTTATCTATCGTAACCGTTCTGCTATTGAAACTGAAAATTTTAATTATATCAAAGAGATAATTAATCGTGATTATTCTCAGTATTGTGGGAGACTATTAGAAAAATTCTTTCATGAATTATTTGCTAGTACTGGTAAATATAATAAAATAGGTTCCTATTGGGAAAAAGGTAACCAAAACGAGATTGATCTTGTGGCTTTAAATGATATGAAGAAGGAGATACTAATTGCAGAAATTAAATCAAAAAAGGAGAGGATTGATATTAACTTATTAAAACAAAAATCAGCAGGACTGCTCGCTACTTATCCTTCATATACGCCAACCTGGTTAAGTTTAAGCCTTGATGATGCAAGGGGCTATCTCTCTTGATCGTAAACATTTTAAACCAGCTTATTATATACTATTCCAGGTTATGTTTTTCTGAGGTAATGCAGGTTAGTTTTGTAACTAGCTGTTTAGGCAGAAAGTAGCAAAGGCACAGAGGCACAAAGGAAAAAAATAAAAAAAACTTAAAAACTTTCGACCTGTACGATTAGAATAGTGCCTTTTTGCTCCGAAGGAGCATTTCATATTAGCCTAGGGTGAGCGAAGCGTAACCCTAGGTAATGATTTATATACCGATAGCGCTCTGAAAGAGCGCCTCATAAATTATAATAAGCTCATCATATTATTATAGATGAAGCGCTCCTTCAGAGTGCTAGTTGTTTTTTTACTGCTCCCAGGGTTGCGCTTCGCTTACCCTGGGCTAGTATGATATTTCCTTTCAGGAAATCAATAAGGTTCTTAGGATAAGACTATCCTTAACATAGTGAGTTGTGAATTCTAATCATACAGGTCTAAAATTTTTAAGTTTTTTTTATTTTTTTCCTTTGTGCCTCTGTGCCTTTGCTACTTTCTGCCTAAACAGCTAGTTACAAAACTAACCT
>JAZDLJ010000256.1:0-3435 GCA_043802115.1 bacterium
TAGGAAGACAAAAATCTTTGCTTCGTTCGTTGAAGTAGTCTTTTTGAATTTTCTAAGCTTGCTTCCCTAAATTGCCTAACTCGCTTCGCTCAAACAGAGGCAATTTTACGGGAATCTGTGCTAAGAAAATTTACAAAAAGCCTACTAAATAACGCACTCCAGCAAAATTCTTGTCTTCTCTTGCCCTAAAGAATAGAGTATTTATTTTGGAAAGATGTCTATTAATGATGAATTAGGAATAATGAATAAAATAAAAGGGTGGATGAGGAATATACATTCTGCAGAAAAGGGCTTTACCCTTGTAGAGACAATCTTATCCATAACAATTCTCGTTATAATTATGGGCTCCTTTTCCTTAATTCTTAATGGTGCTCTTCGGAGTTGGAGGAGTATGAGAAGCCGGCAGGAGTTACTTAACATTGGGAGTTATGCGATGAATAGGATGATTAGGGAATTAAGGTATGGGACTGAGGTTGTTAACTGGGATTCTGTTAATGGAAGTTTAGTAGCATTTGATACCCGCAAGCTTCTTGATCCAGATGACGAAGCGGGTACTGATGATAAGATAAAATATGAACAGCAAGATGACAACCTTTTTAGAAGTACTGATATCAATTCAACAGGTATATATGTTGTTAATCTCCTAGCGGATCATCTCACTGCAACTGGATTTTTAGTTACCTTATATAACATTGATGGTAGTAAAATAACTGATGTTGCTAATATTGCTACCGTTGTCCTGGTCCAGATTGATCTACAGCTAACAGATGGTCTGGGAAACACGATAGATCTTCGTTCTGCTGCTCATTTAAGAAGTAAAAATAGTGAATAGTACGAGGAGAGTATCCTCTTCAAAAAGTAAGGTAATAATGTTCAGGGCAATTTTTTTTTAGTCTTTAGCCCTGAAAGGGCGTTATATATCAGCCCAGGGCAACGCCCTGGGAAAAAATTACCCAACATTTTTAAGCCCTGTAAGGGCGAAATAAATTAACAGATAGTGTTCCCTTTTTTATTTCGCCCTTACAGGGCTTGATAATTGTGATGATTCCTCACCCAGGGCGTTGCCCTGGGCTAGTATATAACGCCCTTTCAGGGCTAAAAACAAAACCTGGTTAAATTTAGTTACCATGAAATTTGAAGAGGATACTGAGGAGGATTAAAAATGAGAGGAAGATTATACCTTAAAAAAATATCTGAGAATAATCGGGGTGGTTTTTTAGTCTTAGCTGTTTGTATGATGCTGATCTTTTTTACTATTGGTTCAGCGCTCTTGTTTATGATGCGAAGTGAGGGGAGGAAAACCAATAATCACCTGGCTGAGCTGAAGGCCTTTTATGTTGCTGATGCTGGATTTGAATATGCAGTGGCAGAGCTTTTGAATGATAACGATTGGAACCCAGATGCAGATGCAAATCCTAAACTTTTTACGATGGGAAATATTACATACTTCTATAAGATAACTGTTGAGGAGGATCTAGTAGAATCTACTAAAAAAAAAATTAGTTCATCTTGTACTCCTGTCGGCACCACAATCTACCAGGCTGTTGAAACCAAGGTAGATTTTGATCCCTAATTGACCTTTGGAAAGAAACATTCTCCTTCACTCACCCTCAACAGCCGAGATAAATAATTCAACAAGCTGCGGGTCAAAGTGAGCGCCAGCTCCTTTCTCCAGGTTTTTTAGGGCTCCAGCTTTGGGTATCCTTTTTTGATATTGTCTTCCTGCAACCATTGCTTCAAAGGCGTCAGCCAGAGAGACGACTCTGGCCAGATAAGGGATATCCTTACCCTTTAGACCCTCTGGATAACCTTCTCCGTTGTATTGTTCATGATGATACTTTACTATATCGATAATATTCTTCATAATAAAACTTAATGGTTCTAATATCTTTGCACCTTTTAGAGGGTGTTGTTTCATAACTACCCATTCTTCCGCTGTTAATCTCCCCTTTTTTAGCAATATAGAATCAGGGATTGCAATCTTACCTATGTCATGGAATCTACAAGCATGTTCCAGGTCTTCTAACTGCTGAGGAGACAGTTGCAACAATCGACCTAAGAAGAGGGCATATTCAGCCACCTTTTCTGAATGACCACTTGTGTATTTATCTCTTGCATCAATAGCCGCTGCCAGTGAGGCATAACTTGCTACATAAATTTTTTTTAGATATTTTGAGCTTTCTGTCAATTCATCGACTGTGTTTTGTAATTTTTCATTTATCCTGCCTAAGTCATTTAGAAGTGTTCTGTTAGTAATGACCAGGGATTGATTATTCATTGTCTTTTCAATGCTGATAATAATTTGCCGAAGGTCCAGGAATGGCTTACAGATATAATCGGATGCCCCTGCTTTCATTGCCAGAATTGCTGATTCTATAGTTGCATAGCCTGTCATAATAATAACACATATATCCTCATTTACCTTTCTTATTTCCTGTAAGACCTCGATCCCATTAATTCCTGGTAGATTTAGATCAACTAATAGACAATCAAACGTTTCTTTTCTAAGTTTAGCGAGGGCAAGTTCACCGGTAGCCTCTGCTGATATTTCATATCCCTCTGTTTGTAAGAATGTTTGAATGAATTCGCTGGTGAGATGTTCATCATCTACTATTAATATCTTTCCTTTGATAGACACTATGTCTCCTTGTTCATCGTTCTAAATTCTGAATTAATTATCAGGGCGAGTAGTTAAAAAGCACCAGATTGTAATCTTGATTATCCTTAGTGACAATAACGGTATTCCCTAATATCCTTTTTATAATAAAACCATCTATGTTATCTCCTTCACAGATAAGTAGATCATTAATGACAGCTAAGGTTTTCTTTTTTTTAATATTCTTATAAATCCCTTTTAATGATAAGTTTGGAGGAGCAACCTCTGATATAATATTTTTTACAACGTGAGTTTGAGAGGGCTCCTTTTTTTTGTGAATAAACTCCTTAAAAGGATTATAAATATCTTTTATTATTGAACTGGTATCAATAATTGAAGTTTTATCGTCATCCGATTCTTTTAGTATCTTGCGCTCAAGTTCAGTTATTTTTTTTTCTGAATCCTTTTCTTCTAATTGAAATTGCGGGACATCATTTTTGGGGCTATCATTATTCTCAGTTGCAAGGTTGGAAATCGTGGGTACTTTTTGATCATTATTGAAGATTAAGGAGTTCATTCCCCAAGCCATCATTAAGGCTATGGTAACTATCCCAAGATATTTTTCACTTTTTTTCATCTGTAGATCTCGTTTTTAGGTTGTCGTTCTTATAGTACTCCATATGTAATTGCTCACTCCCCCCTTTAAAAGATTAAAAAACAATATTCACCACAGAGACGCAGAGAACACAGAGAAAAAATAAAAGATATGAAAATCATGTAGTTCTCTGCGTTCTTCGCGTCTCTGTGGTGAAAAATGTAGTTAATAACCTTCCTAATCA
>JAZDLJ010000278.1:0-2384 GCA_043802115.1 bacterium
CTACCCCCAATATTTTGGCAGTTTTCCGTTTATTCCAATGATTTTCTTCCAAGACCTTAAGGATTAATGTTTTTTCTGATTGTTTAGTAACCTTCTTTTTTAACTTTTTTAAATTATTATCTTCATTCTCTTTAGTACCACTACTTACAACTTGCCTGTTTTGAATCTCTACAGGTAAATCTTTGATCTCTATAACCTCTGAACCCATAAGAACGGCCCGCCTGATCACATTTTTCAATTCCCTGACATTTCCTGGCCAGTGATAGCTTAAAAGGTTTTCTTGCGCCTGAGGAGAAATACTTTTTATCTTCTTCTCTAATTGCTCATTAAATCTATCTATAAAATACTGAGCAATGAGCAGTATATCTTCTCTGCGCTCCCTTAAAGGAGGCAAATGAATGGGGAATTCATTTAACCGATGATATAAATCCTCCCTAAAAAGGCCTTTTTTGATAGCTTCTTCCAAATTTAGATTGGTGGCAGCTATTATGCGAACATTAAGATCGACTGGTTTTTTCCCACCCAGACGTTCTATCTTCTTTTCCTGTATTACTCGTAGCAATTTACCTTGTATATGCGGAACCATATTTCCAATTTCATCAAGGAACACTGTTCCTCCATTAGCAGACTCGATCTTTCCTATTTTTACACAGTCTGCGCCGGTAAAAGCTCCTTTTTCATAGCCAAACAATTCACTTTCTACCAAGCTTTCCGGTAAAACAGCGCAATCTATAGGAATAAATGGGCTCTTTGCTCTGGGGCTCAAATAATGGATAGCTTGGGCCACTAGATCTTTACCTGTACCGCTTTCACCTTTGATAAGCACGGTGATATCATACTGAGATATTTTTTCAATATTATCTATTATCTTCTGAATTTGTTGACTATTGCCAACAATGTTGCTTAAAGAAAAATCTCTTCTTAATTTATGTTGGAGTGCCTCCACTTTCTTGGTCAATTCTTGAGTATCAAAAGCGTGATCCGCAATAATCTTTAGCCTATCTGCAGGGATCGGTTTGGTAATATAGTCATAAGCTCCGAGCTTCATTGTCCCTACTGCATCTTCTACACTTTCATAACCAGTTATCATTATAACTACAATATTTTTGTCTATCTCCTTAATATTTTTGAGCGTTTCCAGTCCATCTATTCCTGGTAATTTCATATCTAAAAAAACTAACCCCGGGGATTTTTCTCTTATTTTAGTGATACCTTCTTCTCCGGTTTTAGCTATATGAACCTGATAACCATTTTCAGACAAAATCTTAGAGAAAATCCAACCTATATCTGGTTCATCATCAATGACTAATATTTTGCCCTTAATTGATTTTTGCATTTTGAAACCTCTATTTACTATCTCTCTAATATCCTTGACTTTATGCAGCAGCTGGCAATTTTATAATGAACGTAGCACCTTTGTCTTTTCCTTTTGTTTTACTTTCGACATCTATTGTCCCATTATGAGAAATTATTATATTATGAGATATCGATAACCCTAACCCTACGCCTCCTTCTGCTTTTTTAGTAGTAAAAAAAGGATTGAATATATTTTTAATACTTTTAGGCGCAAGACCTTTACCGGTATCCTTTATTTTTATAGCTATTTCTTTCGTTTCTTCATTATATCCCGTTTCAATATATAACTTACCACCTTTAGGCATAGCCTCTACTGCATTATTGATAATATTTAAAAATACCTGATCGATTTTTTCTTCATCAACCGGAGCTAAAGGTAAGGTTTTTCTAAACTTTTGGATTATCTTTATTTTATTAATTCTGCACTTGGGTTTAATCAAAGATATAGTCTGTGACAATATTCTGGTTAGGTTTTTATTCTTTATATTTAGCTGAGGGCTTCTACTATAATCGGTCAGTCCCCTGGCTATCTTATCTAGTCTTTCTACTTTTTGAATTATAGACTCCGTATATTCTCTCCTGGGATCATTGACCTCAAATTTTGATTGGAGATATTGGACTGTCATGGAGATTACGGAAAGAGGATTTCGTATCTCATGAGCAATGCCGGCAGCCAATTCTCCTCTGGTAGACAATTTTTCAGATAGTATTAATCTTTCCTGCATTTCTTTTAAGTCTATATACGCTTTCTTTAACTCTTCTTCTCTCCGTTTGCGCTCGGTGATGTCGCGGGCGATACCTACAGTGCCGGCAATTTTTCCCACAGTATCGTAAATAGGCGACTTAATAGTCTCGATATATAACGTCTTCCCTTCTTTATCCGCCAGCGGCTCTTCTACAGATATTCTCCTGCCGGTCGCCATGACATCCCTGTCATCAACCCTGTATCTTTCGGCTAACTCGCTGGGCCAGATATCAAGATCTGTCTTGCCGACCAAATCCTCCGGTTTAACTCCGCAGGATTTTCC
>JAZDLJ010000289.1:0-5138 GCA_043802115.1 bacterium
AAAACTAATATTTTTTTGACACGGATTAACACGGATTTACACAGATTAAATTTTTGATTAACTACGAGATCGTTTAATTTTTAATGTTTTTAAATCCGTGTTAATCCGTGTCTAAAAAGTCTTTTTCTTTTTATTATTTAAGGTCTGTTCTTAGCTTACCATACTTTTTGAAGAGGATACTAAATAGGGTTAAGTAAGGTGCGGAGAGAGAAACCGTCTAACTAATTTTAAAGGAAAGAGGAATTTTTGAATGCCAAGAGTTAAAAGAGGAACTAAAGCTAGAAAAAGAAGGAAAAAGGTGTTAGAGTTAGCCAAAGGTTATTGGGGGCTACGTAGCAGGACATATAAAAAGGCTAAAGAGACTGTTGTCCGAGCTTTGAATTATGCTTATCGAGATAGACGGGTCAAAAAAAGAGAGTTTAGAAAACTTTGGATAGTTAGGATAAATGCAGCAGCTCGACTATGCGATTTAAGTTATAGTAAGCTAATTAATGGCTTATCTAAGGCTAACGTTGATATAGATAGAAAGATTTTAGCTGATTTAGCAGTTAATGATTTTAATGCCTTCAGTAAATTGGCAGAGCTCGCAAAGACGCAGTTGAATGCTTAAAAGGCTTATATCCCCCTACGTTATAAAAACATGTCGAGTAAAATAATTCCTTCCTTTTTGGTGTAATATTCTTTAACCTATATATACTACTCCAAGTTAGTTTTTTACTGAAGTAATGCAGGTTAGTTTTGTAACTAGCTGTTAAGGCACAAAGTAGCAAAGGAACTGAGGCACAAAGGGAAAAAATAAAGAAAACTTAAAAACTCTGTGCTTTTGTATCTTAACAGCTAACACAATCACTTGGAAATATCTAACCTGGAGTACTATAAATAGACACTCAACTATCCTAGCTAACTTATGGAAAATAAATTAAAACAACTTCTTGAAGAAGCAAGAAAAGAGATTGATTTAGCCAATAATCATAAAAGGTTAACTGACCTGAAGATAAAATATCTAGGAAGAAACGGTGAGTTAACCCAGATATTGAGAGGATTAGGTCAATTACCAGTTGAGCAGAGGGCAGAGCCTGGCAAGCTAGCTAATAAAGTTAAGGTTGAGTTGGAAGGTCATATAAATGTAAAATCGGAAATGTTAGCCAAGCTAGATGTTATTAGTAAGGCTAAAAAAGAATTCCTTGATGTTACCCTGCCAGGAAGAAAATCCTTATTAGGAAAAACCCACCCGATTACCCAAGTCGCAAAAGATGTTTGTGATATTTTTATAGGGTTAGGTTTTAGTATTGCTGAAGGCCCGGAGATTGAGACAGATTATTATAATTTTGAGGCCCTAAATATCCCTAAAGATCACCCAGCAAGGGATATGCAGGATACCTTTTATCTATCAGAAGATGTTCTTTTAAGGACTCAAACCTCACCTGTTCAAATCCATGTTATGGAAAAAAGTACCCCGCCAATTAGGATAATAGCGCCAGGAAAGGTTTTTCGTCGTGACTCTGATATTACCCATTCGCCTATGTTTCATCAAGTGGAAGGACTATTAGTAGATGAAAAGGTAACCTTTGGGGATCTTAAAGGTGTGTTAGAGTTTTTTGTCAAAAGGATGTTTGGTCCTGATGTAAGTATAAGATTTAGACCAAGTTTTTTCCCCTTTACAGAACCGAGTGCAGAGGTTGATATTGCCTGTGTTATGTGCAGGGGGAAAGGATGCAGGGTTTGTTCGGAGACGGGATGGCTGGAGATATTAGGAGCTGGTATGGTAGACCCTGAGGTATTTAAGATGGTTAAGTACGACCCTGAAAAGGTTAGTGGCTATGCCTTTGGAATGGGGGTTGAAAGAATTGCCATGTTAAAATATGGAATTTCAGATATCCGTCTTTTTTATGAGAATGATCTGAGGTTTTTGGAGCAGTTTTAAGATGAAAGTCACCCTAAATTGGTTAAAAGAATTCGTAGATATCCCCTGGACTGCCAAAGAACTAGCAGAAAGACTTACAATGGTTGGCCTTGAAATAGCTAGTATAACACCTTTAGGCCAAGGTCTATCAAGTGTTGTTATTGGTAAAATCACCTCCATTGATAAACATCCTAAGGCTGACAGGTTATCTCTCTGTCAAGTTGATATTGGTTCAAAGAAACTCTCGATAGTTTGTGGAGCTACTAATATAAAAGCTGGGGATAAAGTGCCTATAGCTTTAGAAGGAGCACAATTACCGTCTGGTGTAACCATAAAAAAGGCAAAAATAAGGGGCGTAATCTCTGAAGGAATGCTTTGTTCTCAAAAAGAGCTAGGACTTGCAGAAGATTCTAGTGGAATTTATATTCTAGATACGGAAGCTCTTCTGGGGACATTGTTATTAGACTATTTAAATCTTAATGATATTGTTATAGAAGTAGAAATAACCCCAAATCGGGGAGATTGTCTAAGTGTGATAGGAATTGCCCGTGAGATTGTAGCTATAACAGGGGGTAAGTTAAAATATCCAAGTCTTCACCCGAACTTTGAGGAAGAGGGTTCTGTGGGGGAAGATTCAGGACATATTAATGAATTTATTACTGTAAATGTAGAGGATTCTCATGATTGTCCTAGATATAGTGCAAGAGTTGTGAAGGATGTAAGTATTGCACCCTCTCCTTCCTGGTTAACTTCGAGGCTGCTTTCGGTAGGACTAAGGCCAATTAATAATGTTGTTGATATTACTAACTATATACTTATGGAATTAGGCCAGCCTCTCCATGCCTTTGACTATAGTTTAATTAAAGGCCAGCAACTTATTATAAGGAAGGCAAAAAAAGATGAGAAAATAATTACAATTGATAAGAATAAAAGGATACTTGATGAGCAAATGCTTGTTATTGTGGATAAAGAAAGACCAATTGCTGTAGCTGGAGTAATGGGAGGGATAGATACAGAGGTAACTGAAAATACTCGAAATATACTATTAGAAAGTGCTTTTTTTGATTCAATCTCTGTTAGGAGAACTGCTAAGAGGTTAGGTCTTGCTACAGAGGCTTCTTATCGTTTTGAACGGGGTGTAGATCCTAATGGGATAATATATGCACTTGAAAGGGCAGCCAGCTTAATAAATATGGTAGCTGGAGGAAGCACTGTTAAAGGTTTAATTGATAAAAGCTATAAAAAATTTATACCTGTTGACATTGCCCTTAGGGTTGAGAGATGTAATAAGATATTAGGGACAGATTTGGATGCTGCGACTGTTTCTTCTATACTGACAAAATTGGGTTTTACAGTAAATAAATATCCCCTTCAAGCTTTTAATTTTAACGAAGTACAAGGAACGAAACCCTTTGTTTTAAAAGTAACAATACCAACTTACAGGGGAGATGTGGCAAGAGAGATAGATATAATAGAGGAAGTGGCCAGGATATATGGATATAATAATATAAAGAGCACCCAAAATTGTGGTCAATCCTCAGTTTGTCTTGAAAATTTTAATGCTGAACTTCGAGAACGGACAAGAAGTTTCTTTACCAACCATGGATTCTATGAAACTATCAATTTTGTCTTTACAAATAAAAGGCATTGTGATATTTTAAATATACAGGAATTACAAGAAAAGGGAAGATCTCTAATATATTTAAAGAATCCATTAAATGAAAAGCAAGAGATTCTTCGTTATAATTTAATGACTGGTTTATTAGAGAATGTCTCTCTTAATTTAGGTAAAGACAGTTGGAGTAAAAAAAATTTTAGGTTCTTTGAAATAGGTAAGACTTTTATTAAAAAAGATGATCGTGAGAAGCTTCAAGAAGAAGAATATGTTACAGGCGTTATGATGGGAAAAAGAGGAGAAGATTTTTGGCAAGAAAAAAATCCTCAAATAGATTTTTATGATGTTAAGGGTAATCTAGAAAAGTTATTAGATTTTTTGAAGATAAAAGAGTATACTTTTAGAAAAAGTAGTAGTCCTTTTTTTAATAAAGGGAGGGTGGCAGAGTTAATTAGTAAAGAGAAACTAAGTTTGGGATTATTTGGAGAAGTAGAATCTCAATGCTTAAAAGATTTTGATCTTGAAGATCAACAAATTTTTGGGTTCTGTTTATCACTTGAGCAATTACAAATAAGTATTGTAAAAGATATTTCTTTTAAACCGATCCCAAAGTTTCCAGTCGTAGTTAGAGATTTAGCAGTTATTGTACCACAAGATATGGAAGTAGAATTGGTTAAAAGGATCATTATATCTTTAGCTTCTGATTTACTTAGAACGATAGATATTTTTGATGTCTATGCAGGTGTTCCAATATTAGAAGAGTATAGAAGTATAGGATTTTCCCTGGTCTTTCAGTCAGAAAAGAGGACCCTTGTAAGTGAAGAAGTTGACAATATTTGTAGTAAAATTGTTGAGATACTAAAAAATAAGTATAATATATCTTTAAGGGAAGCTTAAGGGAAGCTTAAGAGAGGGGAAAATGAGCTCTGCACTAGAAAGTATTGAAATTTTAAATAACAAGGTTAATAAATTAATTGAGAAATTTAATCAAGTAACACAAGAGAAGGAGGAATTAACCAATAAGGTTTTAACCTTAGAGGAAGAGATATCCTCTAGGGATCAGGAGCTGGTTAACGCCAGACAGGAGATTAATGACCTTCAACAATTGCAAGAAGAATTCCAAAGACTTAAAGAAGAAAGAGAGATAATTTATACAAAGGTATCTAATATGTTAAAAGATGTTAACGATTTAGACAATGATGAGGAGAACTAACCTAAAAGTAAATATATTGTTTTTATTTATTTAAAGTGTATGAATATAGAAGTAGGCAAGAGAGATGAACAAGTTACAAAAACAGAGGTAGAAATTTTTGGACAGAATTACACGATAAAGAGTGATTCAAGTCCTGATTACATTCTCAGACTAGCTGAATATGTTGATACAAAAATGAGGGAAGTTAGAGATAATACTAATTTAACCTCTGAATCTAAGATTGCAATTCTAGCAGCCCTTTATATCACCGAAGAGCTGGATAAGATTCAAAATCAAAAACAAAAGGTCTCCGAATGTGTAGAAAAAAAAGTTAATGATCTTATTGGTAAATTAGATACCGCCTTAAAAAGGGATTATTGAATTAGTATTGCTTATAATTGTTGAAAGATTCCCCTGCCTTGTTAGTG
>JAZDLJ010000305.1:0-2559 GCA_043802115.1 bacterium
CAATATCCGAACCGACAGTCAAACCAGCTGTTAAAGTTACTCCTGAAGAAGCTGTGATAGTTAAGGCATTGGCCGCAGACCTGTTTAAACTGGTATCTTGTCCAAGTCCTAAATAGATTTTTCCGGCATCTCCGACATATAGATTTTGCCATTCAGCTGCTGTTGAACCCAGATTTAAAGTATCTGCTCCTGACGGAGTAATAGATCCGCTGAATATGGTAGCCACTAAAGCATTGGAAGCCCCGAAATCATTGCCGGCGGCTCCGACATTAATGACAGCGTTGTTGTTGAAATCCATAGCTCCAGTTGTGAGCATGAGCACTCCGGCTCCGCTTCTCTCAAGATAAATGTCTTGAGCCAATCCGAAGTAAAGCCCGCCAGCATCACCGATGTAGGCGTTCAGCCATTCTTTTGAAGTTGAACCTAAGCTATCAGTATCAGCCGTGTCGGAAACAATATCCGAACCGACAGTCAAACCAACTCCTGAAAGAGTTAAAGGTTCATACATCGTTATTCCAGCAGAACCACTATTCCCATAGTTTATAGTCATTCTATCTTGACTGGAACCGCCGACGTCTCTTGTAAAGAATCTTATTGTACCTGCGGCATTTGTATAATAATTGTAAAAATCTAAAGATCCGCCTTGATTAATTATTGATGCCTTACTGTTTGCGCTTCCATATATATTTAAATTATAATTTCTTGACTCTGCCCCTGTCCCTAAAGATAAATCTTCATAGCTTGTTATTCCAGCAGCACCTTGTGCTGCGTGAGCATTGATTACTAATCTTGTAGCATAGTTATCTAAAGCGGCATTGCTATTTCTGAATAGTATAGGACTATCGGCTGCTGTAACACCTGAAATTGTAAGTTGTCCTGTTATAGAACGTATTTGTTCTACATCTACATAGCTTCCAGCTACGATTAGACTATCATCAGTCTTTAATATGTTTGCGCCAACACGGTAGAGATTGGTATCAGCGCCAAAAAGTATTCCTCCAGCTGCTGTAGTATCTGCGGCAAAGGTTAGTTTAGAATTAACACCTGTTGCTGTTCCGACACCAACACTGCCACTAATAATCATATTGCCGTTTCCAGGATCAGTGGAAACATACGTAGATCCAATAGAAATTCCGCCTGTAGTACTGATTCGCAGTCTTTCAATGTTAGCAGTGAAAAAACGCAACTGGTCGTTATCCGCCCCTGGGGTGTTTTCCGCGCTGACATAAGTATCTTGATCCACATCAAGCACTCCTCCTAGCGAACCCCAGTAAGATCCATCATATCCTTCGAATTGAGAAGTGGTGGTGTTATAGCGAATAATGCCGGTAGTCAGAGGGCTTGGTCTCTGAACCGTGGTGCCAACTGGGATAATTAAACCATCCGTGCCATTAATATGAAGAGTAGCTAAAGGTGTTGTCGTCCCGATTCCGACTCGATTATTTAAAGCATCAATTGATATAGTATTAGAATCAAAATTCAAAGCATCGACAGCATTATTCAAAGTAATATCTGCAGTTTGGGTAGATAAATCAATGGATCCTGAATTAATATCAATTCCTCCAGCAGTGGCATTAAGACTAAGAGCATCAGTGCCAGTTCCAGCTGAATTGATTGTTAATTTCTGTGCTCCTCCTCCAGCCGCAGACAAAGTCAGATTCTTTCCCGAACCAGTAACTGTAAAGTTGGAATCGTCGGAAGAATTGAAACTGATTGCTTTTCCAGCCGGAGTATTAATAGTAGCTGCCTGCTCCATCATTATGGTTTGAGTATCCAAATCATAGTAGCTATTAGCGGCCAAAAGAAAACCACCAACAATCAATCCCGGTAGTATTGCCATTAATATATTTCTTATTCTATTGTCTTTCGAGATTTTTATCATTTTCTATTGACATATTCTTTAACTTTTCCTTCCAAAAATCTTTTCACTACCTTAAATTCAACTTGATTATTATTTTTAAAATTAATTTTTTCATTTTTAATATCATCAAAATACAACAAACTTTTTAAAATCAAATTGGTATCTAAATTAGGAAATTTTTTAATTGATTTTTTAAATAAATTTTCTAGGCTATCCTTTCGAAGAATGAAATAAAGATCAATATAGTCTTTATTACTTGCCCTACCAGTAACAGCAGATAATTTCATACAAGCTATATCTTCTAAAGAAGCTATCTTTAAATCTTTTTCTTCAATAAATTTCCCAATCATTTTATAATCATATGTTAAAAAGCTTAATTTAATTTCCTTATCAATTAAAACGCTTAATGTATTTTCTTCTTCTAAAATTTTTAGAACTTCATACCCTTGAAAGACTTTTGCAATTTTATTAAAAAGCTTTTGAGTATTAATCTCTCGAAGGCTGAAAAAGTCGAAATCAATACTATCTCTGTGCCCTATTTGAAGAGCCAAGCCAGTACCACCCGCAAGATAAAAATCCTTTTTAAACTCTCTTAAAAGAGGTAATATAGCTATTCTTTTTTTGTCTAATATTTCATAAAACATATTCTGATCTCTTTCTAATTTTATCTTTGTCTATATTAAAAACTAATGTCCAAA
>JAZDLJ010000329.1:0-8399 GCA_043802115.1 bacterium
TAATCGAAGAAATCCCTCCCGACCTCCCTTTTCAAAAGGAAGGAGAAATGATTACTGCTTTATTCGAGGAAGACCTTAAGCTGATTTTGAAATTCCTAAGATTCAAGAATATTTTGTAATTATTTATCTGAAAATCTATAGCTCTCGCGAAAAGATTATTACTAAGAGGGTGTGGGAGTAAAATAGACTCCTGCACACCCTCTTGTCCAATTATGGGTCGCCAAAGAAGATAAGTCAAGGACACTACGACTTAAAAAACAAGTCGTTCCTCCTTGACTTATCTTCTTTGGCTTAAACTATACTACCCACTCAAAATTTCAAAGAGCCCAAAAAAATTATTGGCTCAAATTATGTAAATATTCAGTAAGCCCTTTTAAGGGAGAAATAGTCTGCCTATTTCCAGCCTGTTTTGGCTTTATTTCGTAACAGCCCCTTGATATGCAGGTATTAAAAAAGCTGGGAGTTCGTTTGAAAAAATGGCCATAGTCACCCACCAGATAGATAAATCCCAATAATATTGATGATCCTAACCCGCTTACTTTTGAGATGTCGGGAGAAGATTTCAGTGTGACAGTGTAAGCAAATCCGCTTAATATTCTATCAGAACTATTGTGCATTATGATACAAGATTTTTTTAGCTATAAGATTATAATGATCCTTTTGGTAATGGTTTTTTTATTGCTTCTGGTAGGGTATTTTACCTTTATCACTACTAGCAATCTCCAAAAAGTTTCTAAAGCTATCATGAAAGAAAATGTCTCAAGTTTAAAGGCAGCAGAAGAATTAGAATTAGCTATCGTTAATCAAAAAGGTTTGGTGTCAAGTTATTTTTTGGATAATAATCATACCTGGCTTGAAACCCTTGAAGAAAAAAAGAGGGATTTCGATCTCTGGCTTAAAAAGGCGCAGGAAGTTGCCTTAACGATGAATGAGAAGATAATATTAGAGGATATTTTTGCCTTGTATAAGATATATAATAATCAGCGGAATCAAGCGATCAGTTTATATCAATCTGGTAACATTATTGAGGCAAAAAAAATTCTTCTTTATGATGTACGAAAAAGTATTGATAATCTTTATCAAAAATGTGAGGAGCTAATACTAGCTAACGAAGCACTAATTGCCAGGGCAGAAGTATCTTCAAAAATTAATGCTTCTACTATGACAGGTCTAATTTGGACATCTATTATACTTACCCTTTGCCTTGGGGCAAGTTTAGGTTTTTTTGTTGCGCGTAAGATAAATGAACAACTGGTACTTTCTGCAAAAATGGCTTCTTTGGGGCAACTATCCGCAACTGTTGCCCATGAAATTAGAAATCCTTTAACCTCGATAAAGATGAGATTATATTCTTTAGAAGAGGAATTAAGAGATGCCTTAAACCTAAAGGAAGATGTAAATGTGATAAGCGAGGAGATTGATCGTCTGGAGAAGATAGTCCAAGATTTTCTTGATGTTGCTCGACCACCGGAACTTAATTTGCAGAGATGCAATGTAAATACAATAGCAGAAAGTACGGTAACCTTAATATCTGCAAAGGCAATCTCTCAAAATGTTATAATAGAAAAAAGATTTGAGACCATACCGTTTGAAGTTGCTGTGGATAAAGGACAGATACGACAAGTTTTCTTAAATATTATGCTTAATGCTGTTGAATCAATGGTAGATGGAGGGGTTTTAGAGATAACAACAGAAAAAAATAAAGATAGGAAATGTAAGGATGTATTGGAGATAAAATTTAAAGATACAGGGGCAGGAATACCAACTGATTATAAAAAGAAGGTGTGTGAACCTTTTTTTACTACTAAATCCAAAGGAACGGGTTTAGGACTATTTATAGCTTCAAGGATAATTAAGATGCATAAAGGAACGATGGAAATTAAGAGCCAACCCGCTAAAGGAACTACGGTAAGCATTGTTTTACCCATTGTATAATAATCTATAAATCTAAAGATAATAATTAAGGGACTAAATGACCAATAAACTCCTTGTAGTAGACGATGAAAAAAATGTCCTTTCTTCCTTTAGGAAGATATTAACTCAGGAAGGATATGAGATATTCACGGCTAATACGGCTGAAGAAGGTTTATTTATAGCCAAAGATAATTCTATCGATCTTTTAATCATGGATATTAGAATGCCGGGAATGAATGGCTTAGAGGCTTTTTCCAAATATAAACAGATAGACCCTAAGATGCCTATTATTATTATGACCGCTTATGGAACAACTGACACTGCTATTGAGGCAATGCAATTAGGTGCTTATGATTATTTGATCAAGCCATTTGAAGTTCCGGAGATGAAAATTATGATTAAGAAAGCGCTTGAGACAGGAAAAATAATGAAGATCGGGGTCGCTTATAAAACTGATGAAGAGTATAAAGGCGATAGGATTGTAGGTTCTTCCTCTAAAATGCAAGAGATTTATAAGACAATCGGTCAAGTGGCAGGAAGCGATGTAACTATTTTACTGCAAGGAGAAAGTGGAACAGGTAAGGAACTAATTGCCAGGGCGATCTATTCACATTCACTTAGAAAAGATAAACCATTTATGGTGATAAATGCTGCTGCCATTCCAGAGACCCTTTTAGAAAGCGAATTCTTCGGCTATGAACGGGGTGCCTTTACTGATGCAAAGGAACGTAGGATTGGAAAACTCGAGCAATGCAATAATGGAACACTATTTTTAGATGAGATAGGAGATATCCCGATTTCAAGCCAAGCCAAGATTTTGAGAATGTTAGAGAATAAGACCTTTGAAAGATTAGGCAGTAATAAGACCATAAAGGTGGATGTGCGGTTAATTACAGCAACCAATAGAGACCTAAAAGCACTGATCAAGAAAGATAAATTCAGGGAAGATTTATATTACAGGCTTAATGTTGTCACTATTAACATCCCTCCTTTAAGAGAACGTAAGGAAGATATCCCTCTCTTGGTGAAATATTTTATAAACAAATATAGCCAGGAATTTAATAAAGAAAAAAATACTATCTCTCCCGAAGCCATGAAAAAGATATTTGACTATGACTGGCCAGGGAATATAAGGGAACTGGAAAACACTATCAAAAAAGCCCTTCTTTTTAGCCGAGGTAATGTCCTCTTGTCAGAGCATATAAATTTTACAGAGGGTATCTCACTAAGACACAAAGATACACTTACTCAATTACAGGCCACTTTGGCTCAGTTAGTTATCCAAGGGATTCAAGCTCTAACAGGTTCTCTCTATAAAGACATCATTGAGGAGACAGAAAAGGTTTTGCTTATTGAAACGATTAAACAAGCCCAAGGAAATCAAAGTCAGGCGGCTAAGATATTAGGAATTAGTCGTCCTACCCTTAAGGATAAGATCGAAAAATTAGGTTTAAAAAAGATAATTATCCTCCATGAAGAGTAAAATATTTTTTCAGATTGTAAAATAATTTTACAGCTTACCAAGCATACCTACTATTATCAAAAATAAATTTATTTGTCTAATCTGCTTTTTTACAATAAATTAAAAAGTCTCGTCTATCTTTTAGATTTATATGGTATGGTAATTGCTTATCCTGATACTTTTAGGATAGCAACCTTTAAAAAAATATTTTATGAGAAAAATTACAGTTAGAATAATATTAACCATTTTACTAATGGTTATCCTTATATCACTACGAGAGGATTTGAAAAATATATCTCCGCGACATAGTGTTGAATTAAAAGAAAAAAGATTAATAGGCAATATCTCTGGTTATAATTACGAAGTTACAGAGATACAGGACACATTAAGAGAGATGGGGATATATTCCGGAGAGATGGATGGTTTAATGAGTCCTAAAACCAGAGAGGCGATAAAAGAATTTCAAGTGTTAAAAGAATTAAATCCTACAGGAATAATTGATTCTGAGACCATTTTGGAACTGGATATGGAAAAAATAGGAAGATCTACCACAGAAAACATAGATAAAGAATTTGTAGATCAAGAATTTGATGTAGGGGAAGATGCGAAGATGCAAAAAAAGCAGCCGGATGAAGTCGTAAAAACAAATGAAAAGGAAATAAAGAATATGTATAAGGTTCAGGATGAGGTATTAGCTTCCCGCTTGAAATCAAAAAAGAGAATAAAACAGATACAAGTAGCTCTAAAAAAGGCTGGTTTTTATAAAGGCAGGGTTGATGGGAAAATAGGCGTTCAGACAGAAAGCGCTATCAAGGCTTTTCAAGAAGCAAAAGGATTAATTGTTGATGGTATTGTTGAACAAAAGACATGGGATGCATTGAATAAGTATTTATAATAGAGGAGGGAATAGGACTCATGTTAAACATGTAAGGAAGGGGGTGAGAGAAAGGGATTAGAGCTGCTGCAAAAAGATATGAATATTAGATGGTGAGCTAAACGCTTGCCTTCGATTTTAACAAAATAGTCTTTAACAATAAGAGGAGAAAAATGATACCGAAAAAGTTTATCTTGTGTCTAATTTTAACAATATGTTTAATAGTGCCTTTTACAAACGGATGTGCCAAAAAAATTAAGGCCCAAAAAGAAGGAAAAAAAAAGTTAATCCCCAGTCAGGAGCACGAATTATCGGAGGAAGAGAAAATAAGACGTAGAAAGGCAATGGAAGATGATCAAAAAGAGGCATTGGTTGGAAAAGATCTGGAATTAAGTCAGGTACCTGCTGCGAATAGATATAATAAGCCTACAGGTCAATTAGCTAAAGTTTTTAGAACGATCTATTTTGATTATGGTAGAGCAGAAATCAACAAGCAATATCGTCTAATACTAAACAATATTGCAGATTGGTTGAAAACTAATAGAACTGTCTATGTAATGATTGAAGGACACTGTGATGAGAGAGGTACCAATGAATATAACCTTGGCTTGGGAGAAAGAAGGGCCTTAAGTATAAGAAGTTATCTTATAAGATTAGGTATCGCTTCAGATCGATTACATACCATAAGTTATGGTGAGGAAAAACCAGCAGCATTAGGACACAATGAAACAGGCTGGGCAAAGAATAGAAGAGGAGACTTTTTAATAACGCCAGTGGAATAATAACAATGGGGCACCTTTTTTAAAACCGAATAAGTTGCTAGTTATCAATGTAATATTTGAAAAATGAAGGAGAGGTTATGAAAAAAATTAAGGCAGTTGTAATTATAGGCGCTATCTTGTCTTTTATTGTTTACAGTTCGTTAATACTAGCTCAAACCAAGAAACAAAAGGCAAAAACACCTACAACAACAACGGCGTCTAAACAGAGATATGAAGCAATTAATGGTAAAATCATATCAATCGATAGGAATGTAGATGTAATCGTTGTAAGGATGAAGAAAGGAAATCAACAGATTGAAAGAAATGTAGATGTTGGTTACTTAAGCCCAAAAATCATCTCCTCGTTAAAGAAAGGAGATATTGTAAAGATAACTTTAAAGACGGGTGGAAAAGAGGCAGAAAAGATAGAGGTTATTCCATCGACAACAAAGTCGCCAGTTAAGTCAACCCCTCAAGGAGGCAAAAAGAAAAAAAGTAAGATTTAATATCACTTACTTTTTCCTTGTTTATTTTTGCTTTCCTGGTCAATAGCCCGGACATGTTTCAGAACAATTTCCTTCGGACACCAGACAATAAAATATCTTAAGGCCAGTATTATTATAGCTATATCATCAATCATTCCTATAACAGGTATTAAAAAATCAGGGATAAAATCTATCGGAGAAATTGAATAACATATAGCGGTAATAAGCATTAATTTAAGATAGAAAGGAACTTGCGTATCCCAGAAAAGCCGCCAGTATAATTTGATAAAGTTTGGGATATTTTTTATAAATTTAAGACACAGCAATGGGTATTTGATAAATAAGGCAGTGAGTATTTTTACTAATAAGTAATCAGACATTTTATATAAAGAGCCTTAGGGTTTGTTAAGTCTTTCAGAGGTAAAATAATTTATTAATCCTACAAAGTCAAATAAGACCTTTGGCCAATAGTTTTCTGGCCCGATGCAGATACATTTGTAAAGGATTCTATCTTCCTGCAGCCAATAGATTCTCAGCATAAAATCAGGGGAGCCTGCCTTTTTGCCTCGTGCATTTATTCTTAGAAGTTTTTTGTCGTTAATTTTTTCCCAATCGCTATCAGTAACCTCGATTTTTAATTTACTGGCCCTGGCCAGATCGTTTATTAAAGAATGGTTAAGTTTTTTCCAATCGACCTGCTCGTTGCTTCGAACGATCTGTTCGATATATATTGATATATAGCTTTTATACTGATCATGATAGTAGAGAAGCTCTGTTTGGTTTTTATTATCGATATCCTGCCAGCCATTTTGCTTTATTTGTTTTTGGTAATCATATTTTATTTTATTGATGCGTGTATTGTTGCTGATGGTATTTATTGAACAGGCATTTATCAGGAGCAGTAAGGCAGAGCAGAAGATTCCAATATCTTTGATTAATTTTTTAGATACCTTTGCCAAGGTCTTTTCGCCATATTCGGCGCGTGTTTTTCCTCTTTGTTCGTAATTCACAATTCTTTGGCCAATTTCAAGATTTATAATAAGGGGTAGAGATTAAATAAATTAACCCATTTCCATCTCATCTTCAAGTCATATTTTGCCGATCTTCAATCGCAAAATCCTCGAATTAGCGCTGCTAGTCCTGCGGTTTTGCTCTATCAGATCGACAAAATATGACCTAAATCTGAGCGTAAAATGAGTCAATTTATTTAATCTCTATCCCTAACCTGATGGTATCAACGTTTCTGATAACAGCCTTTCTCGCTGAAAGAATAAATAACGCTGTGCCGGCAGAGCTATTTTGTTTGCCAGGGTTTATTTGTTTTTTCATTTCCTAACCTCATCCAAAATTTATGCTTGAACCACTGATGGACACGGATTTACACGGATATTTTTTTATTTTTTTTATCCGAGTTCATCTGTGTTTTTTGGGGTTTGCCCTTGACATCGGACAAATCAGCTACCTAACGAATGAAGGAGGCTAACATTTTAGATGCGTATGCCTTGATATGTATATATTGTTCCTTGCTTTTTAAAAAATTATACGAAATAATAGGCTGATAAGCAAGGAAGCTTTACCATCCGCTAGATATCTAGCGACGTAACTATTTTTTATCCCAGGTATTTGTTCAAAATTTAAAAAGGAGGCCCGTAATGAGGATTAAATCCGGTTTAAAAAAAATTATTATTGGTTTACTGAGTCTAGCTTTCTGTGTGTCAATGTCTTGCCCTTGTTTTGCGAATAAACCATTTATAAATGCTCATACCTCAGGGGCAATCTCACGAGATAGTTCCATAAAAGTGATATTTGTAGATAATATTGTTGATAAGGAACAACTAAACAAACCGCTAAAAGAATCACCTTTCTCATTTAGTCCGAAAATAGATGGCACTGCTCTATGGACAGCCGCGAATACCCTTATATTTCAGCCAAAAGATCAACTTCCGGCCGGGGAGAAATATCTTGCCAAACTTAATACAAAAAAATTGGTAAATAATACTGACGTTCCTGAAAATTTGGAATTCCATTTTTCAATAATTGTCCAATCTATGGAGCTCTCTATTGATGGTCTTGAAGCAGTTAATCAAAATGATTTAAAAAGACTAAAGCTTATTGGGAAGATTACCACAGCAGATACTGTAACAGATGATAATCTTAAAAAAATTCTTACGGCCAAACAAAAAGATAAAGGGCTGTCCATCAATTGGTCCCACTCGGAAGATAAGAGGAACCACATCTTTACGATAGAAGATATTGTCCGGGGGGATAAACCATCAGAGGTAATTCTCTCCTGGAATGGAAAATATATCGGAGTAGATCAGAAGGAAACAAAGAGTATTGGAATTCTGCCTCTTGGCCCTTTTAAAATTCTTGCCGCTCGTGCGATTTGTGGTGAGGTGAAGTATATAGAGATAAGATTTAGTGATCCTCTTAAAAAAGATCAGTATCTGGAAGGTATAATAAGAGCCAATGGATATACTAATCTACGATTTGATATAGACCGAAATATCATTCGTGTTTATAGCTCAGAGATATGGAGGGAAAAGGTTCAATTGGAAATCGATCCTTTGGTAACCAATATCCTGGGAAAAAATTTAGGACAGAGGGAATCATTGGAGGTAAATTTTGAAGAGGTAAAGCCTGCGGTAAGATTTGCAGGCAAAGGGGTGATTCTTCCTAGTACCCAGGGTTTAACCATACCTATAGAAACAGTAAACCTGCGCAAGGTGATTGTGAAGGCATTCCATATCCATGATAGTAACATCTGCCAGTTTTTGCAAGTTAACCCTATTGATGGTGACAGGGAATTACAGCGGGTTGGAAGGATAGTATGGAAAAAAAACATTACTAAATCATACGGAATCAGGCCGAAAAGTTCACCTTCGCGCTCTACAACAGTAGCT
>JAZDLJ010000350.1:0-3050 GCA_043802115.1 bacterium
CGCTACGCTCAAACAATGGTAATTTTTAACGGGAAGCTGCGCTAAAAAAATTTACAAAAAGTCTCCTAATAACTCTCTCCAGCAAAATTTTTATCTTCTCTCCTAGTAAATATGATATTTATTTTGGAAAGATGTCTATTGTAAGTTTATTCTTTGAAAATTAAAAGTAAAAAATTTCGGCCAAAGGGCGTAGCCATTATTGTTATACCCAAATTTATTATTTTTTATTCATCAAGTTGCCATTTAAGACAAAATTAATAATTTTTAGTAAACTTTCGACATGTGCAATTAGAATTCAGGTTCACTACTTAAGGGATGGGAACAAAATTAATTGAGTAATGATCTTATCTGGGGTGGGATGTATATTTCATCTGTAGGTAGACCTTTAAGTGAATGAACAATAATATCAATCTTATCCTCTAAGGTGAGTTGTTTATTTATTATAAGAAAGAGATCTTTATGAACCCGACAAAGCCCTCCTTTAATATTTCCTTTTTCATAACGAATATTAATGTTTAACTTTATAACTAATCCCTCAAGCTCCTGTAATAACTGCTGTTTAGTCATGTTTATAGCCTAGGTTACCTAAGACATTATCTCTTTTTCTCCAATCTTTTTTTAAATTGACTCTTAAATCAAGATAAACCTTTGTATCTAGTATGGCCTCAATCTCCTCTCTTGCTCGACTACCTATTTGTTTTATCATTTGTCCTCCCTTGCCTATAATTATTCCTTTTTGGGACGATCTTTCAACATAAATAATAGCCTCTATGTTTATAATATTTTTTTCTTTATCCTCCTTCATCTCCTCTATAACAACATGAACCGCATAGGGCAACTCTTCCCTGGTAAGATTAATTATTTGTTCTCTGATCATTTCACTTACAATAAAGGATTCAGGGCGATCAGTAACGATATCATCAGGAAAATATTTTACACCTTCAGGCAACCTTTTAACTAATTCTTCAAGTAAAACATCCAAATTTTCACCAGTCGTTGCTGAAATAGGAATAATCTCAGAAAAAAAATGAAAATTTTTATACTCATTTATTATTGGTAACAATTCTTTTTTATTAATCAAATCCACTTTATTTATTAATAGAAACATCTCTGTTTTAAAAGCCTTCATTTTTTTTAATATAACCTGATCTTCTCCATTAGTTTTTTTTACATCAACCATAAAAAGGATCAAATCAATTCCTTTTAAGGCATTAAAAGCTGTATCCACCATCCTCTTATTTAATCTCGTGGTAGGTTTATGAATGCCAGGTGTATCAATTAAGACAAGTTGAGCATTCGGCACATTTACTATCCCCATAATCCTATTTCTAGTTGTCTGAGGCTTATAGGAAATTATTGATACCTTCTGTCCTACCAATTTATTAAGAAGGGTTGATTTCCCAACATTAGGTTGTCCTGTAATAGTAACAAAACCTGCTTTAAACATATTTCCTCTTTTCAAAAAATACTGATTATACTGCGAACGGGTTATATACTACTCCAACTTAGGTTTTTTTAACTAATTGTATTAATTAAACATAGTAGCATAAAGTAAAAAGTAGCAAAGGCACTGAGGCTCAAAGGCACAGAGGAAAAACAAAAAAACCTTAAAAACTTTGTGCCTGTGTGCCTGTGTGCCTCAGTGCCTTAACCTACTGATCTTTAACTAACCTAACAGGTCTTACCTAGGCTAATAGTTACCAAGAAAAACCTAGCTTGGAGTAGTATAATTATAAAATCTACTTGTATTTTACAATTTATCATGCCAAAATACAATAAGGTTGTTATAAAACTTTTTTAATATTGCCATAGATTTACACTTTTTTTTTCTCTCTCTGTGACTCTCTGTGGCTAATTTACTCCCTTGAAATTATCAGAAATAAGCGAATTTGAGCTAATTAATAGATTCAAAAAAATAATTAAAGATACAAGCCTTGGGGATGATATTCTAGTTACCATAGGTGATGATGCTGCTGTTTGTAAGTTAGAAAAAAAAAACACCTATACCCTGATTAGCACTGACAGTTTGCTTGAAAATGTCCATTTTAAATTTACATATGCCCAACCTTATACAGTTGGCTGTAAAGCAGTTTATGTAAATGTAAGTGATATAGCTGCAATGGGAGGCATACCTAAATATCTACTAATCTCTGTCTCTGCTAAAAAAGACCTCTCTTTGTCTTTACTGGAAGATATTTACAAAGGAATAGTCAGGGCTTCTAATAAGTATCGAATTAAAATTATAGGAGGAAATACAAGCTCTGGCTGCAATGATCTTGCAATAAACATTACCATTATCGGAAGCATTGAAAAAAAACATATTGTAACCAGATCTGGAGCTAAAACTGGAGATTTAATAGTTGTTACCGGTAGTATTGGCGAGGCTTATGCAGGTTTCAAGGTATTACAAGGAGATATAAAACCAACAAATAATCTAAAAAAATGCATTAAAAAGCACCTTCTCCCGGAACCTCGTGTAAATGAAGGAAGGCTAATAGCAGTAAAAGGATTGGCAACATCGATGATTGATATAAGTGATGGCTTGGCTTCTGATTTAGGGCATCTTTTGACAGAGAGTAAAAAAGGGGCAAGAATATATGCTAACCAAATACCCATTTCTCCTCAAACGAAAAAAATTGCTAAAATTTTTAATGATGCCCCTCTAGATTACGCCCTTTATGGAGGAGAAGATTATGAACTCTTATTTACCCTCCCCCCTCAAAAGCTTGGTAAATGTCTCAATTATTTTAAACAAAATTCTTTTTTTCCTCCAACTGTTATTGGTGAAATAGAAGTAGACAAGGAGAGATTTGTTATAATAAATGAGACTGGCCAGGAGTATCCACTCACAAAAAAAGGATTTGATCATTTTCAGTGCTCCCCCCTTACTAAAAAACTTATCAGTTATTATTAGACATCTTTCCAAAATAAATATCTTAATTTACTAGGAGGGAAGACAAAAATTTTGTTGGAGAGAGTTATCAGGAGACTTTTTGTAAATTTTCTTAGCGCAGTTTCACGTAAAAAATTACCATTGTTTGAGCGTAGCG
>JAZDLJ010000375.1:0-3546 GCA_043802115.1 bacterium
AAAACGCTCCCATTGCTCAAGCATCCTTCAAAGTGAGACCAACTTACAAAAGGAGTATATAACCGTCCCCCACCCTTTATAGACATTTTTTTAAATTAACTACATAAAGCAAGCCATCTTTTTTGGTCACAAATTGCAGAAGAACCGTTTATTTATCAATTTAATAACCTAACTACTAAAAATAACCTTTTTAAATATACTACTCCAACTTAGGTTTTTCTTGGTAACTATTAGCCTAGGTAAGACCTGTTAGGTTACTTAAAGATCAGTAGGTTAAGGCACAAAGGCACTGAGGCACAAAGTTTTTAAGGTTTTTTTGTTTTTCCTCTGTGCCTTTGTGCCTCAGTGCCTTTGCTACTTTTTACTTTATGCTGCTATATTTAATTAATACAATTAGTTATAAAAACCTAAATTGGAGTAGTATAGTATAAAGTAAAAAAAATACTTTATACTATTTAAAAAGGTAAAAAAAATGCAAAAGAATAAAAAAAAAGATTACCCACTTACAATTAAAAAGCTAACATCCTCGATTACTGATTTACCTACGTTTCCTCACATAGTAAATAATGCCCTAAAGATGCTGGAAAACCCAATGGTTTCGCCAGTTCAGTTAGGTAAACTTTTATCTTCTGATCAAATTCTCACCTCCAAGATTCTAAAGCTTGTTAACTCGGCATTTTATGGTTTCCCAAGGTCTGTAAGTACTGTGCATCACGCCATTGTCCTGTTGGGATTTAAGGCCATAAAAGACCTCTTGATAACTACATCTATATTTAATGTATTCTCCCATAAGAAAAATAACAGCTTTTTTGATCGCAATAAATTTTGGGAACATTCCATTGGTTGTGGGATAGCGGCTAGGATTATAGCTAATAATTTTAATTATAGGTTATCAGGAGAGATATTTACTTATGGCCTGGTTCATGATATCGGGAAAATAGTGGAGGACATCTACCTTTCTGAAGAATTTTTGAAGATAATAAATATTGTAAAGGCTGAAAAGATAAGTGTCATTGAGGCTGAAAAAAGGGTATTAGATACAACCCACGCAGAGATAGGGAGTTGGTTAGTAGATAAATGGAACCTACCTTACGAATTTGTGGAGGTAATCAAGTATCATCACGATCCAACCTTATCTGTTGATAATAAAGACTTATGTATAATAGTCTATATTGCTAATATGATCTGCAAGATTAACAATATTGGATCAGGTGGGGATAATTATGTAACCTTGCCAATGGATAATATCATAGAGATATTAAAGGATAGAAAACCAGATATAAAATCTTTAGGTCTTGAGGAGATATCTTGCCAACTAAGAGAAGAGATGAAAAAAACAGAGATCTTGTTACAGATGATGGATTAGGGGGATAGGATAATAGATGTCTTCTAAAAAAATATTAATCGCTGATGATAGTCCAACAATATTAGCTCTTCTAAAGTCTATCCTCGAAGGAAATGATTATCAAGTCATAGAGGCAATTGATGGCGTAGATGCCATTGAGAAGGCATATAAGGAAGACCCTGAGCTTATATTGCTTGATATACTAATGCCTAAAATGAATGGCTATCAGGTCTGTAGATTATTAAAAGATGATAAACTTACTTCTAGTATCCCTATTATTATCTTGAGTTCAAAAGATAAGAAGATAGATAAGTATTGGGGGATTACGGCTGGAGCTGATGGTTATCTAACTAAAGATTTTAATACCCCTGAATTAATAGAGGCGATAGAGGCAGCTTTAAAAATATCAAAGAAAAAAAGTGCTCCTGCGGTTAGACAAAAAAGGTGTTCTTCAAATAGTATAGATATCTTAAATAGATTAAATGAATTATTAGATAAGAAACTTTTTCAGTCAACTATCATAAATCAAATTAATTCTATAGGCAGATCCCTGAATAATTACGAGGAGACAATCACCTCCATCTTAAAACTACTTGATAATGTAGTAGATTATGACCTTGCTATTATTTATACTGAAGACGATAGAGGTAAAAATTGCTATGCCTTTCAGAATAAACCAGTTAGCAGAAATGTAGTAAAAAATATGATCGAAAGGACATTAATATCTGTTAATATTGACCCGAATAAAATAATGACACAAGAGGCATTTCACCTTAAAGAGATAGGTTGCAGGAAGGAAGGTACAGTAAGTTATAACGATCAAAAGATCAAGAGTTTTTTTAGTATACCTTTATGTGTTCATGGAATGAGTCAAGGTATCCTTGCAATCAGCGGCATTGAAGATATTGTTAAAAAAAAAGAAGCGGATGAACTAATTGTTGAATATTTAGAGGATACGTTTTTTACAGAACAAACTAAAGAGACAATAACCTATTTTGCCAGCCATGCCTCGGTTATAATAGATAACGCCAAACTCTATAATCATAATATTACACTTTATAAGCAACTGGAAAAGGAATTACGGAGAGCCCACGATATTCAGATGTCAATGTTACCTCAAGGGAATCCGATAATGAAGACGCTGGATATAGATGCTATCTCATTTCCTGCAAAAGAAGTAGGTGGGGATTATTATGATTATTTTGGAGATTTAATTTCTTATTTAGGTATTGTAATAGGTGACGTGGCAGGGAAAGGTATGCCAGCCGCCCTAATTATGTCCATGATAAAAAGTGCAATGCAGATCCAGACTAATAGTTGCAAAAGTATTAGTGAGATACTCTTTGCCTTAAACAACTTCTTATGTTGTCAATCATTATTAGTATTAATGACCTTCTTTGGAGTAATATTTGATTTAAAAAATGATTTAATCTACTATTCAAATGCAGGTCACCATTATCCCTTTATATATCGTAAAAGAGGGGAGAAAATAGAGATGCTTGAGTACTCAGAATATCCATTGGGTACGAAGGCTAATATAAATTATGAGAATAAACAGACTAAGATTTATCGTGGAGATATCCTCATCCTCTATACTGACGGGATAATAGAACTCTTAAATGATCAAACGGAACAATTTGGTTTTGATAGATTCAAAGAGTTAATCAAGAGAAACTCCGACCTTTCTGCAAGGGAGTTAAAGCAAAAAATAATGGATGAGCTCGTCTCTTATCTTGGTAATACGGAACAGCATGATGATATAACCTTAGTGGTTATTAAAAGGATATAAAATGAAAAATCAAGAAGAAGAAGTTAAAAGAATATTATATTCCTATCAGGCATTAGGGGATATGGGTTCTGAACTAACTTCCTCTCATGATTTCAAGATAGTCCTTAAGTCTCTTTTATACATGATCCTGGGAGTTTTAGGGGTGGCTAAAGGAGGGATACTACTCTATATTAGTGATCTTCAAATTTTATCCCTTGAAATCAGCAAGGGGTTAGACATACCCTATGAGCTAAAATTTTTTGTCCATCCGGAATTAGTTAAAAAAATAGTTACCCATAATGAATTGATTATGTTAAAAGATGTTCCTGATTACCTTAATGAGTTATTTGCTGATAAAAACAATAAAAAAATATTAGAAGATATGAATGCTTATGTATGGAAACCTATGATTGCCCATAATGAATTCCTTGGG
>JAZDLJ010000406.1:0-2331 GCA_043802115.1 bacterium
ATCCATGTTGAAGTAGAAGCTCAAAAAAAGCCTGGTATAAGTAAAAGGATGTTTAAATACTTAGCCCAATTGTATTTAAGATACGAGAAGGATATAATGCCTGTAGTAATCTTTGCTGATGATCACATTTGGAGAGAAGAAATCGATCTTGAATATAAGATAGAATTTGATAAGCCTTATTTAAATTTTCAATATAAAAAAATAAAGTTTAAGGAGCTTACTTATAGAAAATATTTAACTAGC
This sequence comes from bacterium, assembly GCA_043802115.1. Lineage (GTDB taxonomy): Bacteria > SZUA-182 > SZUA-182 > JAZDLJ01 > JAZDLJ01 > JAZDLJ01. Next base: position 244 of record JAZDLJ010000406.1, read on the forward strand.
AATAATCCTTTAGCTTATGCCTTAATGGTCAAGATGGGTTTTAATAAAAAAGAGAGGCTGCAAGTAAAACTAGAGGCCTTAAGATTGATCTTAAGCTCTAAGGTTGACGAAGCAAGACAGAGCATCTTGATAAATTTTATTGAGGAATCATTACCATTAACAGAAGAAGAACAAGATGAGTCTTCCAAGATTATTAATCAAGATAAAAAATATCAGGAGGTAAAAGAGATGATAACAGTTTATGAAAAAAAAGCTATGGAGAAAGGGATTGAAAAAGGCATTGAAAAAGGCATTGAGAAAGGCATTGAGAAGGGAGAGTTGATAGGAGATATAAGATTTACTCAATTGGTAAAAGGATTAGCCGTCTCAGACAAAAAAGAGCTTGAAAGATTATCGGTAGAGGAATTGAGGGAAAAATTAAACAAGATAGGCGGAGGTTTTTGAGGAAGAGGTGGCTATGGGGTATAATCGATTTAACATATTTTCTTTATATGGCCTTGCCTTTATCCTTATTATCGCTTTCACTATCTCCATTATAAAAATTAATATATCTCAAAATTATCTTGAACAAAAAGATCCTACTGAAAACGAGTTGAAAAAGGCCATTAACCTAACCCCTGATAATGCTGAACCTTATTATCGGTTAGCTTGCCTATTAAAAGCAAAGGCCATAAATCCTGAAATATGGAAAAAAGAAGAAGAGAAGAATAATCTGTTAAACCAGGCGGTTGAGCATCTAACCAAGGCTATTAGTCTAAATCCATCGGAGGCTTATTATTACCTTGAACTTGCCTGGATTTATGAATATTTAAACAAAGACATAAACATTATCAAAGAAAATTTTTTTAAGGCTATCGTTAATGCTCATAATGATCCATTTATTTACTATAGTATTTCTGTTTTGTATTTCAATAAATGGGGTATATTAAATAATATTCAAAAAAAAGAGGCATTAGATACTGCGAAAAAGGGAATAACGCTTAGTAAAAATTACTTTTCAAAGATAATAAGTCAGCTATGGGATACGACAAAAGACTATCATGTTGTTAGAGAAGTAATTCCTGTTAACTCAGAACTACATAGATACCTTGCTAACTTTTTAGTTAAGAAAAACAAATGGAAAGAAAGGGGTATTGAATTAGCAGTTGTTGAGGCTATAGAAATAAAGGAGATCGTAAAATACTTAAAAGAGGTTGAGTCTCTTTTAAAAAATAATGAATATGCTTTAGCTGAGGAGGCTTATAATGCTGCTTTGAAGTTGTTGAAGAAAAATGAAGGGTATCTTGAGTATATTCAGAGACAGTATCCTTCTACATTTTATTCTCTACTTTATCAGGTAGATATAGATGAGATAGCTAATAATCAAAAGGCGTTGGAGAGGTATCAAATCGCTTTTAAAAATTACCCTTTTAAGATAAAGAAACTTGGTTGTGTGGCCGATATGGGTAGTAATTCCTTGGATAAGGGGGATAAGGCTCAAGAAGGTGAGGTTGAGTTGGAAAAATCGTTTACCAAAAAAATCTCGGCTAATCAATGGCAGGGGAAATATAAAAATGGTCGTATGTGTAGTACAGGTAAGATATTTGCGTCTGTTAACTTAAAAGAAGGAAGTATTGGATTTAAAATTACAGCTAAAGGTTCGTCAGGAGTAGGGATTTTTCCTTATATGGAGGTACGAGTAGATAATCATTTAATTGGAGAGGAGTTTGTTGGTTCGTCAGATTGGAGGGAGTATGATTTTAATTATTATGTGCCTAGTTCAGGTGATTATAGTTTGAGTGTTGCCTTTATGAATGATTATTATAATAAAAAAACAAAAGAGGATAGGAATTTGTATGTTGGGGATGTCGAGATACTGCAATAGGTTTAGAGCATTCTATCATCCTGATAAAAAAATGAAACTTAAGGAGCTTAACTATAAAAAATATCTAACAATACTACTCCAATTTAGGTTTTTCTAACTCTATATTAAGCCCCACGCTATGCGTGGGAGAACGGAATAGGTAGTACCGATGCCCATGATATAAAAGTCCTGTTTTGATATTTTGTGTTATTTGATTTGACTGGCACGTTGTACCTTTCCCTGAA